>CAYVPZ010000412.1:0-4985 GCA_964453955.1 uncultured Solibacteraceae bacterium
CGGGCATGGTGCAATGCAACTGGGAACCTCGGTCTCCCCCCACGCAGTGGCAGAACCCGCGCCGTAGCAGTATGCTGGTTCTTCCGTGTTACCAAGCTATGTGCGCGGTCGCGAGGCCGCGCTACTTGAACAAAGCATTCATACGACGTTTACCCGTGCGGTAGACGCGTATCCGGAGCGGGAGGCTCTGGTCGCGGTTCAGCAGAACCTGCGGTACACCTACGCCGGGTTGCACGAAGAGGTGGAGCGGACGGCGCGGGGATTCGCTGGTTTAGGCCTCGGGCCGGGCGACCGCATCGGCATCTGGGCCACCAATTGCGCCGAGTGGGTGATGGTGCAGCTCGCTGCCGCGCGGGCCGGCCTTCTGTTGGTGAACATCAACCCCGCGTACCGCATTCACGAGCTCGAGTACGCGTTGGTGCGTTCGCGTATCCGGGCGATCTTCCTCAAGGAGCGCGACGAGCGGTCGAACTACCGCGAGATTCTGGATGAGGCGGCGCGGCGCGGAGGCGTGGCGCTCGATCATCGCATCTATCTCGATACGGATTCGTGGAGCCAGTTCCTTGACGGCGGGCGCGAATATCCGGAGGTCGACGTCGCTCCCGACGATGTGGCCAATCTGCAGTACACATCCGGCACCACGGGTTTTCCGAAAGGCGTGATGCTCACCCATCGCGGCCTCGTCAATAACGGTCTGTTCATCGGCAAGGTGCTGAAGGTCACCGAACAGGACCGCATCTGCGTCCCCGTGCCGCTCTATCACTGCTTCGGGTGCGTGATTGGCACCATGGTGGCCATCAACGTGGGCGCGGCCATGATCCTTCCGAACGACCGCTTCCACGCCCTGCCCACCATGCAGGCGCTGGAGCGCGAGCGCTGCACGCTGGTCTACGGCGTGCCCACCATGTTCATCGCGCAGATTAACCACGCCGAGTTCCCAAGCTTCGACTTTTCCTCATTGCGCGGCGGCATCATGTCCGGCGCGCCGTGCCCGGTGGAGATCATGAAGCGGGTGATGACCGAGATGCACTGCCCGGAGATCACCATCGTGTACGGGCAGACGGAAAGCTCGCCGGTGATCACCGGGTCCATGGTGGACGATTCCATGGAGCGCCGCGTCTCCACCGTGGGCTTCCCGCTGCATGAGACCGAGGTGAAGCTGGTTAACTCCAGGACCGGCGAGACCGTGCCCGTCGGGACGCGCGGCGAGATCTGCACGCGCGGCTACCTGGTCATGAAAGGCTACGACGGCGACGAGCCGGCGACGCGAGAGGTGGTGGACCAGGACGGCTGGCTGCACACGGGCGATCTGGCGATTCTGCGCGAGGACGGATACATTCACCTGACCGGGCGCGTGCGCGACGTGATCATTCGCGGGGGCGAGAACGTGTACCCGAAGGAGGTGGAGGAGTTCCTGTACAGCAACTCGAAGGTGGCCGCGGTGGAGGTGGTGGGCCTGCCCGACCTGAAGCTGGGCGAGGCGGTGCTGGCGTGGATCCGGCTGAAGCCGGGGGCGACCGCCACCGAGGAGGAGATCCGCGAGTTCTGCCGCGGGGAGATTTCGCACTTTAAGATCCCGCAATATGTGCGGTTCGTGGATGAATTCCCGGCCACGGCGAACGGAAAGACGCAGAAATACCTGATCCGCCAGCGGGAGATTGAGCTGCGCGACCTGAGCCGGGCGGCGGAGATGGAGACGGCGTAGGAGGAGGTGTCGGTGAACGAAGCGCTTCCTAAGCACGTCTCTTCAAAACGGGTACTGAGCTGTCCGGTCCTCTTGGCTTGCGCAACGGTTATCGCCCTTCTATCTCTATTCTCTGCGGATCTGGTCAGAACGGGGCCGCTGATCGTGCGCCTGACTGCCGAGTATTTTCCGTTGGTGCTCGGTCCGGTTAGTATGGTGCTCTGCTTTGTTGCAGGCAAGCGGACCCGGCATAAGGGGCTCGTTGTTGCGTACGCCGTGCTCCTGGCACCTTTCACCTTCAGTTATCCTGCGTGGTTCCTGCTTGTTTGGGTCGTGGGTGCGGACCTTTGAAATCGGCCTGTACAGGAACCTGTACAATTGAAGAAGAAACTGGAATGCCCGTCGAAACCACCTACACCAGCCTCCGCGAAAACCTGGCGCGCGTGCTGGACCGGGTGGTCGCCAACCAGGAAGTGGTGATCGTCCGCCGCCGCGGGGCCGAAGACGTCGCGCTGGTCCCCGCCGCCGAGCTGGCCGGGTTGATGGAAACCGCCCACCTCCTGCGCTCGCCGCGCAACGCCCGCCGCCTGCTGACCGCGCTGCGACGTGCCCAGGCCGGCAAAGGCAAAGCCGCCTCCATCGAACAATTGCGGCGGGATGCCGGGCTTGAAACGCGCCCCTGAGCGCTACGCGGTTTTTCACCGGGAGTTCCTCGAAGACCTCCGCTATTGGGTGAAGACGGAACGCAGCACCGCGCTCAGAGTCCTCGATCTCGTCGAAGCCACTCTGCGCGACCCATTGCACGGCGCTGGCAAGCCGGAACCGCTGCGCTATCTCCTCGCCGGCTGCTGCTCGCGACGGATCACGCAGGAACACCGCCTGGTCTACCGCGTCACCGCCGACCGAATCGACTTCCTTCAGGCTCGCTATCACTACTGAGGTGTCGCCGTCTCGCCAACGTGGTCCTTGACGCGACTGTTCAGTCGCGCAACCATGGTGTGGAGCTGGCGTTGGAGTTCGAGTGGGACCCACGAAAGGCCGCTGCAAATCTGACAAAGCACGCGATCTCCTTCGAGGAGGCCGCGACGGTCTTCGGCGATCCTCTTGGTCTCATCGTGGGCGATCCCCGTCATTCGCACGGCGAGGAACGGTTCGCGTTGCTGGGCCTTTCGAAGGACCGGCATTTGCTCGCGGTCATGTACGCTGAAAGGGGTAAAGCGATTCGCATCATCAGCGCGCGACGGGCCACACGCAATGAGCGACGAGACTATGAAGAGATCACGCGATAGGAGCGAAGTCACCGCCGCGGCCGATGCCGACGAAATCCTCCCCGAGTACGATTTCAGTCGCGCCTCGCCCAACAAATATGCATCCCGGTACGCTGTGGGGAGCGTTGTAGTCGTACTGGAGCCCGACGTGGCCGCCGCGTTCCCAAACGCCGGCGAGGTGAATGAGGCGTTGCGCGCGCTGGCGGGAATCATCCGAAAGCATCGATCTCGCCGGCCCGCGTCGAAGCGCAGTCGCTAGCCGCAGTCGGGCGCTGCCCCCGCGATAAACTAGAACCAATGACCGAACAGCAGCGCATGGCCCGGCCTCTCTCCGAGGTCGATCCCGATGTTTACAACGCGATTCAACACGAAGTAGAGCGCCAGCACACGCGCCTCGAACTCATCGCCAGCGAGAACTTTACCTCCGAGGCGATCCTCGAAGCCACCGGCAGCGTCTTTACCAACAAATATGCCGAAGGCTATCCGGGCAGGCGCTACTATGGCGGCTGCGAGTTCACCGACATCGTGGAGAACCTCGCCCGCGATCGCGCGAAGCAGTTATTTGGCGCCGAACACGCCAACGTGCAGCCGCACTCCGGCTCGCAGGCCAATCAGGCGGCCTACTCGGCCATTCTGCAGCCCGGCGACACCATCCTCGGCATGAACCTCGCGCACGGCGGGCACCTCACCCACGGCCATCCGCTGAATTTCTCCGGCAAAACCTACCACGTGGTCCCCTACGGCGTGCGCCGCGACACCGAGCAGATCGACTACGACGAGCTGGCCCGCCTGGCCGAAGAGAACAAGCCGAAGCTGATCATCGCCGGCGGCAGCGCCTATCCTCGCATCATCGACTTCGCCCGCTTCCGCGCCATCGCCGACACCGTGGGCGCGAAGCTGCTGGTGGACATGGCCCACTTCTCGGGCCTGGTGGCCGCCGGCCAGTATCCGAACCCCTGCGAATACGCCGACATCGTCACCTCTACCACGCACAAGACACTGCGCGGGCCGCGCTCCGGCCTGATCCTGAGCCGCGCCGAGTACGCCGCCGCCATCGATAAAACGGTGTTCCCGGGCGTGCAGGGCGGGCCGCTGGTGCACGTGGTGGCGGCCAAGGCGGTGTGCTTCCTGGAGGCCATGACGCAGGAGTTCGTCGAATACCAGAAGCGCGTCGTCGCCAACGCGCGGGTGCTCGCCGCCAGCGTGGAGGAACGCGGTTTCCGGGTGGTGTCCGGCGGCACCGACAGCCATCTGCTTCTGGTGGACGTGTTCGCCAAAGGCGTGCGCGGCAAGGAGGCCGAGGCCGCGCTCGACCGCGCCTACATCACCGCGAACAAGAACGCCATCCCCTTCGACACCAACCCCCCGCTGAACCCCGGCGGCATCCGTCTGGGCAGCCCCGCCGTCACCACGCGCGGCTTCGGCGAAAAAGAGATGCGCGAGGTGGGCGCACTGATCTCCGAGGTGCTCTCGGACCCGTCCTCGGAATCCGTGCTGGCGTCGGTCCGCCGCAGGGTGGGAGCGCTCACCGAGGCCTTCCCGCTTTATGCGTGGAAGCTGTCCGGCGCCGCGGTCCGCTGAATGCCGCTGCACGTCGGGATCGACATCCGCCATCTGCGCGATTTCGGGATTGGCACCTACATCCGGAATCTGGTGCGGGCGCTGGGCGATCTGGACCGCGAGAACCGCTATTCGCTGATCGCCACCGAGGCCGACCCACCGGAGTTGCCCAGCCTGCCGCCGAACTTCAGCTACGCGGTCTACGGGAAGCCTGACGCGGAAGCCGTGGGCTTCTCCTATTCACTCTTCCTGCGTGGATTAAGCGCCGATCTGTTCCACATTCCGCTGAACTCGGTCCCTCTGCTCATGCCCCGGCCGTATGTGGTGACCGTGCACGATATGAGCACGCTGCTCTACGACAACGCGCCGGGCTTCCGCAATAACGTGCGGCTGCTGCGGTTCCGCCGCGGCCTGCTGAGGGCCGCGCGGGTGATGACCGTGTCCAACGCCACCCGGCGCGACGTCGAAAGCGT
>CAYVPZ010000413.1:0-4965 GCA_964453955.1 uncultured Solibacteraceae bacterium
CGGCGCCAGCGCGATGGGATAGCGCGCCAGCGCGCCCATCAGGATGCTGCCGAAAGCCGCGCACAGGCACGTTGCCATCATCACCGCGCCCACCGGCATGCCCGTCTCGTGGAGGATGGACGGGTTCACGAAGACGATGTACGCCATGGTGACGAAGGTGGTGACGCCGGCCAGGATCTCGGTGCGCCAGCCTGTGCCGAGCCGTTGGAATTCGAAGTACCGCTCCAGCCGTTGCCGAGACGTTCGGGAGGTCACGATGAAGAAGGCATTGTATCCTAAGCGGATATGGCTGCGACCTCCACGACGAATCAACCTTCTCCGCTCGCGTTCTTCGAGGCGGCGAATGCGTTTCACAAGTCGGCCGCTTTGCGCGCCGCGATTGAACTCGATGTCTTTACGGCTATCGCCGACGGCGCCGCCACGGCCGTGGCTCTGGCGGGCAAGTGCAAGGCCAGCGAGCGCGGCATGCGCATCCTGTGCGACTACCTGACCGTCCAGGGCTTCCTGCAGAAAACCGGCAGCGAGTACTCTCTCCCGCCGGATTCAGCCTTGTTCCTGAGCCGGCGATCCCCGGCTTTTGTGGGATCGATGATATTCTTCCTCACCCACGCGGTGCAGTTGGATCGATTTCGCGACTTCACCAGTTCGGTGCGGAATGGAGGGACAACCGACGCCGCGGAAATCGAAACCGACCAACCGATGTGGGTGGAGTTCGCGCGCTCCATGGCGCCGATGACGTTCCTGCCGGCGCAGGAAATCGCCGATCTGCTGGGCGCCGGGAAGGGCGAACCCTGGAAGGTGCTGGACGTCGCCGCCGGGCACGGCATCTTCGGCATCGCCATCGCGCAAAAGAACCCCGGCGCGCGCATCGTGGCGCTGGACTGGCCGCACGTATTGGAGGTTGCCCGCGAGAACGCCGCGCGCATGGGCGTGGCCGGGCGGCATTCCACCATCGAGGGCGATGCCCTGGCGGTGGACTGGGGCGATGGTTATGACGTGGTGCTGCTCACCAACTTCCTGCACCATTTCGACCGGCCGGTCTGCGAGCGGATTGTGCGCAAAGCCCAGGCGGCGCTGAAGCCGGGCGGGCGCGTGGCGATTCTCGAATTTGTCCCCAACGCCGATCGCGTGTCTCCGCCCCCGGCCGCTGTTTTTCCGCTGGTGATGCTGGCCAACACGCCCGCCGGCGACGCGTACACTCTGACCGAGTTGACCGGGATGGCCGCCGCGGCCGGGCTGGGCGGCGTTACCGCGCATCTGCTGAGCAACCAGGCCCAGACACTGGTGATTGCGTCCAGGTAAACACGAATGAAAGTCGGCATCACCTGCTATCCAACGTATGGCGGGAGCGGCATCGTGGCCACGGAGCTGGGCATGGAGCTGGCCGCGCGCGGCCATGACGTGCACTTCGTCACCTACGCGAACCCCATCCGCCTGGGTTCCGGCCCGCGCATCCACTACCACGAAGTGGAAGTCTCCGCCTACCCGCTGTTCCAGTACCCGCCCTATCTCCTGGCGCTGGCCTCGCGCATGGCCGAAGTGGCGGAAACCTATCATCTGGACCTGCTGCACGTCCACTACGCCATTCCCCATTCGGTGGCCGCCATGCTGGCGCGGGAGATGATGCGGCCGCGTCAGCGGCTACCCTTCATCACCACCCTGCACGGCACCGACATCACGCTGGTGGGCACGGACCCTTCCTATTTCCCGGTGACGAAGTTTTCGATCGAGCAATCGGACGGCATCACCAGCATCAGCGAGTACCTGCGCCAGCGAACCGTGGAGGTTTTCGGCGTCGCCAACGAGATCCGGGTGATCCGCAATTTCGTGAACTGCGACATATACCGCCCCCGCGAGGACAAGCGCAACGCGGAAAAGGGCCTGGTGCACATCTCGAATTTCCGGCCGGTGAAGCGCGTGCAGGATTGCGTGCACATTCTGGCCCGGGTTCGCCGCGAGATTCCCGCCCACTTGTACATGGTGGGCGACGGCCCGGAGCGGGGACCCGCCGAGAGGCTGGCCATCGAGCTGGGCGTGGAATCGCACGTGACGTTCCTCGGCAAACAGGACCATATTCACAGGATTCTGCCGGACATGGACGTGTTGCTGCTGCCGAGCGAGCTGGAGTCGTTTGGCCTGGCCGCGCTGGAAGCCATGGCCTGCGGCGTGCCGCCTGTGGCCACCAACGCGGGCGGGGTGCCGGAGCTGATCACCAACGGCGTGGACGGGTTTCTGGAGCCGGTGGGCGATATTGAGTCCCAGGCCGGGAGGGTGATCGAGCTTTTGTCGGATAGCTCACGGTACCGGGCGGTGGCGGAGGCCGCGCGAAAGACCGCCGAAACGCGCTTCTGCACGTCGTTGATTATTCCTTTGTATGAGCAATATTACAAACAGGTGTGCGGGAGCTGAGCCGCGCCCGGCGGGAACTTTTCTTCCCGCGGCGGTGTCTTAGTAAATAGCACCAGCAGGTCCCAGAACATCTCCCCCGGTTTTGGAGATAGAATCTGGACAGGTGAAACCAATGGCTGACATTGCGGTCGGCTTGCATCCCGGTGCTATTGCAGGGGTGGCGCCTGTTGCCGAGGACAGGGCGGCCCATCTCGACGCCGAGCTTGTGGACGGCCTGCGCGCGGGCGCCGGCGAGGCGTACGAGGCACTGATCAGCCGCTTCCAGCAACCTGTCTTTAACCTTGTTTGCCGGCTCACTGGGAGCCGGGAGGAAGCCTGCGATATCGTTCAGGAAGTGTTCCTGAAGATCTTTCGCAACATTGGACATTTCCGGAGTCAGAGCAGTCTGAAGACGTGGATCTACCGGATCACCGTCAACGAGGCCTGGAATCATCGCCGCTGGTTCTCGCGACACCAGCGGCAGGAGATCGGAATGGCCGAGGAAGAGGGTGGACGGACGCACGAAGACACCCTGCGCGATCCGGGCAGATCGCCGTTGCAGCTTGCGGCCGATCACGAAGCGCAGGCCCTTCTGCAACAGGCGCTGACCCAGGTGAACCCGAAATTCCGGGCTGCGGTGGTGTTGCGGGACATAGAAGACCTCAGTTACGAGGAGATTGCCGCGGTGCTCGACGTTTCGCTGGGCACGGTGAAATCGCGTATTCTGCGGGGCCGCGACGCGCTCCGGAAGAACCTGGCGGGCCGGCTGGACGCTGACTCGGTGTTCGGGCTGGCGCCGCAGCCGATTGAGTGAAACGCATGAATTGCAGGACGGTACGAACGAAATTACTCGCGGACTTGGATCAGTTGACGCCGCCCAAGGAGCGCCAGGCGGTGGCCGCGCATCTGCGGATCTGCCGAAGCTGCTCCGTGGAGAGCGCCGAGCGAGAGAGGATTCGTGGGGCCATGCGCGCGCTGCCGCGAATGACTCCTCCGCCGGACCTCGGTGTGCGGCTGAGGGTGCTGGCGTCGCGGGAGCGGCAACGCCGGGCCGCCGGCTGGTTGCGGCGCATGGGTACCCACGCGCAGCTCCTGTTCGATGGCCTGATGCGTCCGATGGCCGTGCCTCTGGCCGGCGGGATTTGCTCCGCGTTGTTCCTCTTCGCGTTGCTGGTGCCCTCGTTTGCGTGGGTACCCTCCGCGCAGGACGTGCCCATCGGGCTTTCCACCGAGGCCACGGTGAAGAGCATGGCCCCCATCGGCTTCGAAGACGGGGAAGCGATTGTGGACGTGACCATAGACGATCAGGGCCGCATGGTGGATTTCAACATCATCCACGATCACAGCAGCGAGGTAAACGAGAGCTACTGCCGCAGCGTGGAGAATGCGCTGCTGTTCACCGTGTTCACTCCGCGCACGGCGTTCGGCATGCCGGTGGGCGGGAAGCTTCGCCTCACCTTCCGCAGCAGCTCCGTCGAAGTGAAGGGCTGACACCTGCCCCGCAAATTCGGACAGCATTTTCTGAAACGGCAATCCGTTCTGGAGCGGATTGCCGTTGCCGCATGCGCGGACCATACCGGGCTGGTGGTGGAGATCGGTCCCGGCAAGGGCGCGCTGACGGCTCATCTGCTGGATCGCGCCGACCGCGTGGTGGCCGTCGAGATCGATCCCATCCTGGTGCAATACCTGCGGGCGAAGTTTCGCGGGAACAGCCAGCTCGATGTGCTGGAGGGCGACATCCTGAAAGTGGACCCCGGCCAGTGGGGGCGCGCCGTGATTGCCGGGAACCTGCCCTACTACATCACGTCGCCGATTGTCGGCAAGGTGCTGGGGCTGGGCGAGGGGCTGGTGCGCGCGGTGTTCCTGGTGCAGAAGGAAGTGGCCGCGCGGCTCACCGCGTCGCCCGGCTCACGCGATTACGGCTACCTGACGGTGGCCACGCAGTTCTTTGCGGACGTGGAGTGCCTGTTCGCCGTACCGCCGGCCGCGTTCCATCCGGCGCCGAAGGTGGATTCCGCGGTGGTGCGGCTCACGCCACGGCGCGAGCTGCCCGCCACCGATCCCGCCGCGTTCCTGCGCTTCGTCTCGCTGGCCTTTCAGCACAAACGCAAGACGCTGCGCAATAATCTTGTCGAACAGTACGACCGCGCGGTGCTGGACGCGTTACCAGAGGGCCGGCTGCGGGCCGAGCAGATGAGCCTGGACGCGCTGCTGGAGCTGTACCGGCGGCTTCACTGCGAGGCCACGTAAATCTGGATCTGGTTTTGGGTGAAATCAATCGAGCCGCTCACTGTCAGATAAAGGTAGCAGCAATATGGGGCAATCTGGAAGTTGATCTGGCTCACCCCAGCCACCAGGTATGGCGCGGGCCCTGCATACGTGACCACGAATGGCGTGATTACATTGCCGCTGCCCTCAGGCTCGTACGCCTCGACTCCAACCGGCAGAACATTCGTGGGCAGCGGAAGCCCCACCAGCGTACCGTCGGCCTGGGGCGGCGTGATCGGACCCAACCCCGTTGCGAACACGGAGACAATAGAACCCACCGGCGCGGGATGGTCCGCGGAGTTGACGGTC
>CAYVPZ010000414.1:0-4948 GCA_964453955.1 uncultured Solibacteraceae bacterium
GTGGTCAAAGAAGATACGTCAAGGGTCTTGCAACTTCAGGGGGTGTTGGCAGGGGAGCAACCTTTGTTCCTTGAGCCTTCCCATTCGCATTTCACTCCTCAATGGAGCAACCTGTTTACCAAACTGCAAACCTTGCATTCACTACCCTTAGATGGATGCCGGACCAATTTGGTTCGTAAAAATTTCCGTAATGAATCGTAACGCGGCTTCCCGAGTGACGCACCGTACCGTTCCGGGATTTCAGGGCGCCGGTTCCGCGGCCGGAGACGCCGGCGCCTGCGCGATCCTGCCATCGCGCACCTCGCCGATGTTCACGTGATTGACATCCAGCGTGGTCCCCAGCGTCCGATCCAGCGCCACCCGCGCATTGCTGTAACTGACCAGCGACGAGATTTCCACCGACCGCGCCGATGCCAGGTCGCGCTGCTGCTGCACCACCGCGTAGGGCGTGGACGCTCCCAGAGCGAACTTCTTCTGCTCGGCGTCCAGAAGCTGTTCAGCCAGAATCCGGTTGTGCACGGCGGCATCGTAGCGGGCGCGCGCCTGGCGGAGCGCCACCACGGAATTCATGACGTCCACTTCCGCCTGCTTGAAGTCTTTCTCGGTAGAGAGCTCGGTCTGGCGAAGCTGAAGCTGGTCCACCCCGTAGTCCGCCTGCGCCTGACGGTTGCCGATCGGCGCCCGGAAATACACGCCACCCACCTGGGTGGGGAAATTGTTGCGGAAAACCTGGCCGAGAGCGTTGCCCAGACCGCCGGCAAAATACGGATCGGCAATTCCGGTGACCCCGTCCACATTGGCCACCCGCGGCGTTCCCGCCAGACCCGCGTTGCTCCACGAGGCAAAACCCACCAGCACCGGCAGGATTCCGTTCTTTGTTCCGAGGGCCGATGTTTCGGCGCTGGTGACGCCGTTCCGATCCGCCGCCAGATCGCTCCTGTTGGCCAGCGCCTGGCGAACCAGGGTGCCCACCGGCGGAAGGTCGTCGCTGGCGGGCATGGAAATGCGGTCCACCGGGACGATCTCCATGCTGGCCAACACGGGATCGGCGATTCCGTTCCGGCTGAGCAGGTTCTTCAGGGTCAACTGGTCCTGTTGCAGGCCGGTTTCAGCCACGACGAGGTCGCGCTGGCTGGAGGCCACCTGCGATTCCGCCGTGGTCAGGTCCAGTGGCGCGAGCGTTCCCACCTCCACCTGCCTGCGGTTGTCCTCATAAAACTTCTGCGCCACCTCGAGGGCGGCCCGATTCGCCTTGACGTTCTCCAGGTCGGCCGCCAGGGCGTAGTAGGCGTTCAGGACACTGGCCACCACCCCGATCACCTGCGTGCGGAAGGCGAGGTCGGAGGTCTTGAGCCCGATCCTGGCCACGGTGATGGTGCGCGCATTGACGGCCACGCCAAAGCCGTTCAGGAAGTTGTGCTGCACGGAGATGGAGAGGCTGGGCGCCTCGGTGGGATTCAACACGTCCGACAGAGCGTTTTCGTTCAGATAGTGGTTGCTGTAGCTGATGGTGGCGCTGCCGCCGCTGAGAAATCCTTCCTGCAGGGAGCCGCTGTACACGCGGGTATTGTCGATCAGATCGGCGATTTCGCTCTGCACGGTATTCGCCTGCGGCGTGGACTTGTGGCTGAACGTGGATGTTTCCTGAATGGTCGGGTCGAGCGTCTGGGTTACAGGACCAATCTGGGCGATGGTCGCGTTGCCGGTGGTCCCGGTGCTGGCGGTGCTTGGTCCGGCAGTGACGCCGGCGGCCGCCTGGCTGCCGGACACGCCCTGGCCGCTGGCCACCGAGCCCGCCTGCGACGCGCTGCTGGGCACGCCGGGCAATGCGCCGCCGGCCTGAGCGCGTTCCAGTTGCCATGCCGCAATCAGCGGGTTGTAGCGGGCCACTTCCACGTCGATGTTGTTTTCCATCGCCAGAGCGATGGCGTCCTGCACGGTCAGGTACAGCTTGCCAGCCCGCACCAGCTCGCGCAGACGGGACGAATTCGCGAGGCGGACCGGCGGAACTTCGGTGGAGAGATACGGCCGCCAGACCATGGGCGCCGACGGCCGGACCGGCTCGATGGAAGCCTGCTGGGCGGGGAGCAGCGAGAACGAGCACAGCCAGCTCAGTCCAACCGCCAGCACTCGGCGCGGGACACGCGGCGCCAGCCGCGTTCCTTCCCTGCCCCGCAGGAACGCGGCTGTCGCCGGGTGTCCACCCTTGCGGAGGGCGTTCATTGCTTCTCCTCCGCGGGCAGGCTCGACGCGGCGGCCTGGACGTGCCCGCTCAGCGCCTCGGTGAGCGAGACGTGGTTCACATCCAGAGTTGTCCCCAGCGCCTGGTCGAAGGCGATGCGGGCATGGCTGTAGTTGGCCATGGCCTGCACCTCGTCGCTCTCGGCGCTGGCCAGATCGCGCTGGTCCTGCACCACCTGATATGCGGTGGCCGCTCCCAGCCCGTACTTCTTCTGGTCCGCATCCAGAGTCTGCTGCTGCAGCACGCGGGCCTTCACCGACGCCTCATAGCGCGCGCGCGCCTGTTGCAGTCCAATCACCGCATTCTGCACGTCCACGCGCACCTGATTGACCGTCTTCTGCAGGTTCAATTCGTTCTGGCGGATTTCGAGCAGGCTGGTGGTGTAATCCGACTGCGCGGCGCGATTGCGAAACGGAATGTTCAACGAGAAGCCCGCCGAGTAGTTCGGGTAATCCCGCCGGGCGATCTGGGACAGCAGATTGCCATACCCGCCTTCCAGACCCGGCGCGCCTCCCAGATACGCCCCGTACGGAGTCAGATCGCCGCTCAGGCCGTTATTGGTCAGCTCGGCGAAGGCTTGCAGGGTGGGCTTCAGGGAATTCCGGATTCCCACCAGATTCAGCTTGTTGCTGTCGATGTTGATGCGGCCCTGCGCGATTTCCACGCGATTGTTCAAGGCCTGTTCGGCCAGCTTGTCGGTGGCGGCGAACTCGTCCTTTTCGGGAACCACCATCTTGTCGAGGGGAATGATGTGCACATCGGCCAGATCGGCCGTGGTCACCCCCGCGCGGCTCAGGGCGTTCTTCAGCACCGTCTCCTGCTGCAGCACGTTGGTCTGCGCAATCAACAGATCCTGTTTGGCGGTATAGAGCTGCGCCTCGGCGCGCGTGACTTCAATCTCCGCCAGCGAACCGATCTCCACCTGTTTCTTGTTGTCGTCATAGAGCCGCTGCGCCGTTTCCACTTCGTGCTGGCGCGCCTGCACGCCCTCGTTGAAGGCCACCAGATCCCAGTAGAGATTGAGCACGGCCGATACGGTGGTGATCACCTGCTGCTTGAACTGCAGGTCGGTCACCTTCAGGTTGTTCTTCTGGACACGGATGTTGCGTCCGTTCACGGCCGATCCGAAGCCCTGCAGCAGGTTCTGGGTGACCGTCAGATCGATGTCGCCCACCGTGTACGGGTTCAGGTTGAAAAACTGGCTGTTGAACTTATTGTGTTGGCTGGCGTAGGTGACCACCGCGCTCAGGCCGAACTCCCAGATCTGCGAGTACTGCGCCTCATACGCGCGCGAATCGAGGACGAGGGCGGTGGTGCCGGTGAGTTCCGTGTTGCTCTGCGGGCTGGTAATGTGCTGGAAGTCCGCGATGAGAGTGAGCGCCGGGTCGAGGCTGGGAATGGCCGGCCCCAGTTGCGTGACAATGCCTCCGCCCGAACCGACGCCGCTTCCGGCCGCGCTCAGGCCGGTGCTGTTGACGCTGACGCCCTGCAGGCTGACGCTCTGCGGTCCCTGGGCCACCCCGAGGCCGACGCTGCGCAGCGCGCCGCCCGCCTGGGCGCGTTTGAGGACTTCTCTTTCGAGCAGGGGCGCGTAGCGCTGCACCTCCACGTCGATGTTGTTCTCGATGGCCAGGGCCACCACGTCCTGCGCCGAAAGGTATAGGTTGCCCGCCCGCACCAGTGACGCGAGGCGCGACGTATTAGCCAGACGGATGGGTGGCACGTTCCGTTGCTGGTAGGCATGGGTCAGCCAGCCCCAGCCACCCTGCGCCGGCTCAATCCGAATCGCCGAGTCCGCTGACGGGGACTGGGCGGCGGCAAGAGGCGCAAGAAGCAGGAGGGCGCAAGAAACCGCGACAAGCGATTGGCAACGTTGCATAGACCTTTCCCGAAAGAGCGTTTCAGACAGAGGAAACGGAGAATTGCGCCGGAGTGTTCCCGGATTCCCAATGTTAGCATGAGCGTGCCGTTTGCGCGCCCGAGCTTTGGCCTGCTAAGTTGTTGCAGCGGCACGGCTGGAGGGCGAACCGCCGGAAGCGTCTGTTACACTGGATGCGTTCGTTCCTCGACAACTCCGGAGAGATGGCCGAGTGGTTGAAGGCGCACGCTTGGAAAGCGTGTTTAGGGGAAACTCTAACGTGGGTTCGAATCCCACTCTCTCCGCCATAACTTTATAACTCCCACTCGCTCAAGTCGTTGCAGATTGTAATAGGCTCTTGGTGTCGGTGAAACCGGCAGAAAGAGACACCAAGGGGTTGCAGGTGGCTGCGAAGAAAAAAGCATTGGGTTTTGGACAGGTGGGCAGAGAGTAGAGAAACAGCGGGGCAGGAGATTCCCTGCCCCGCTGTTTTCTGAGCGTCTGGTGGACGCCGCTCAGTGGTTTAGTTGACGCCGGCCAGCGGCGTTGAACTTCCACCCACATAAACCGCGCATTGCCCCGGGTTTTGGCAGGTGATGTTGCTGTTGTTGACGACGGCGTTGGTCAGATTGGTCAGGTAGGAAGAGGTCCCGGAGACCACCCATGTACTGTTGGCGTCGATGGTCATGTTTATTGTTCCGAGTCCCTGGTTGGGATAGTAGGTGTTGCCGGTAGTGCCGCCGATGTTGCCGGTCAGCGAGGAGCCGGTGCTTCCATCCCATTGCAGGGTCAGGTTCACCGTGCTGTTGGTGTCCACGATGATGTCGCCGATCAGTTGCTCGCCCGTG
>CAYVPZ010000415.1:0-4947 GCA_964453955.1 uncultured Solibacteraceae bacterium
CGAGGCCGGAGCTGGCGCGCAAACCGCAGAATATACTGAAGCATCCAGCCACGCCACGATGGCACGCGGCTTGCGCTACGGGAGGCCATGAGCAACCGGATCGAGACGACGAAATCTTCGGGAAGCTATGCCCGGCTTCTCGCCGGCGGCGGCTTCCAGGCCTTCCTGTGGACGCAGTTCCTTGGCGCCTTCAACGACAACGTCTACAAGATGATTGTCTCCATCATGGCGCTGCGGCTGGCGGAGGATCAGCAGGCCGGCAGCCGCTATCTGGCGCTGGCCGGCGCGGTGTTCGTGCTTCCCTTCCTCCTGTTCGCCGGACCCGCCGGACAGCTTGCCGACCGTTTCTCCAAAACCCGCGTGCTGCAGAGCACCAAGGCGCTGGAGATTGTCATCATGCTGACCGGCATCGTCGCGCTGCTTTCGCATCGCATCGACCTGCTGCTGCTGGTGCTGTTCCTGCTGGCGGTGCAGGCCAACTTCTTCAGCCCCGCCAAGTACGGCATCCTGCCGGAAATGATGCCCGAGGCGCAACTGGCGCGGGCCAACGGTTTGCTGGAACTGACCACGTTCGTCGCCATCGTGGTGGGCACCAGCTTCGGCACGCTGCTGTTCGAGCACTGGCAGAGGACGCCGTTGAAGATCGGGCTGACGCTGCTGGGGATCGCGCTGGTGGGGTCGGCGGCCAGCCTGTTCATCACGCGCGTGCCGGCGTCGGGCGCGCGCGAGGCGTTTCGCTGGAATCCATTCCATGAAGTGGTCGTCGGCATCCGCAGCCTGCGCGGACGCAGCACGCTGTGGCTGACGGTGGTGGGCATCTCCTGGTTCTGGTTCGTGGGCGCTTTGTTTCAGCTTGCTCTGCTGCTGGTGGGCGAGGAGACGCTGCACGCTTCCGAGACGCGCGTGGGGTTGCTGATCACCGCGCTGGCGCTGGGCATTGGGGTGGGCAGCGTGGTGGCGGGACGGCTGGCGGGCGATCATATTGAGCTGGGCCTGGTGCCCATGGGGTCGGTGCTGATGGGCGGGTTCACCATCGCGCTGGGATCGACGCACTCCTACGAGTGGGCGCTGGTCTGGCTGGCCGCGGTGGGCTTCTCCGGCGGGCTGTTCGTGGTGCCGCTCAACGCGTATCTGCAGGACCATGCCGGCGCGGAGGAGAAGGGCCGGGTGCTGGCGACGAATAATTTTCTCAACATGGTGGGCGTGGTGCTGGCGTCCGGCGTGCTCTTTGCGCTGCACGACAAGCTGCACTGGAGGGCGGCGCACGTGATTGTGGCGCTGGGCGTGGCCACGCTGGCGGCCACCATCTACGTGGTTGCCGAACTCGCCGACGTCACCCTGCGTTTCGTGGTGCTGGGCATTTTCAGGGCCTTCTTTCGAGTGCGCATCCTTGGCGGCGAGCGCATCCCGAGAGAAGGCGGCGCGCTGCTGGTGGCCAATCATGTGTCGTTCGCGGATGTGCCGCTGCTCGGTTACACCACCGATCGCTTTATCCGTTTCATGATGTGGAAGCGGCTGTTCGACGTGCAGCCCTTCACGCCGTTCTACCGGACGCTGCACACCATTCCGTTGCCGACAAATTCCCCGAAGGGTTCCATCCGCGCGCTGCGCACGGCCCGCGAAGAGCTGAGGAATGGCGAGCTGGTGTGCATATTCCCCGAGGGCTCCATTACGCAGACCGGGCAGATCATGCCCTTCGAGCGCGGTTTCGAGAAGATCCTGCAGGGGACGGGTGCGCCCATCATTCCCATCTGCCTGGATGGCTTGTGGGGACACCCGCTCAGCTATCGCGGCGGCGGGCTGTTCAAGAGCTGGCGCTGGCTGCGCTGGCCGGTGACCATCCACGTGGGCGAGCCGATCCATGAGACGGTGTCGCCGGTGCAACTGCGCCAGCGCTTTCTCGAAATGGAGAGCAAGGCGATGCCGCTGCGCAAGCGGGCTGATTCCACGCTGCCGCATCGCCTGATCGCCGCGGTGCGCGGCAACTGGTCCGCGCTGGCGCTGGCCGATTCCACCGGCAAAAGCCTCACCTTCGGGAAGACCCTGACCGCCGCGCTGCTGGTGCGCGACTGGTTCGAGAAGCAACGGCCGGGGGAGCCGCGCATCGGCGTGCTGCTGCCTTCTTGGGTGGGCGGCGCGCTGGTGAATCTTGGGGTGGCGCTGGCTGGCCGCACCGCCGTGAACCTGAACTTCACCACCGGAGAGGAGAGCATACGCGCGGCGGCCGAGCGGTGCGGCTTGCGGACCATCGTCACTTCACGCCGGTTTCTGGAAAAAATCAAACTGGCGGCAACGCCGGAGATGGTGTGCGCCGAGGATCTGCTGGAGTTCAGCAGGGCGGCGAAGCTGCGCGCTCTGCTGGCGGCCCGGTTCGCGCCGGCGCGCAGGCTGGCGGGAAAAGCCCGGCCCGACGATGTCGCCGCCATTATCTTCACCAGCGGCAGCACGGGCGAGCCCAAGGGCGTCAAGCTGACGCACTGGAACCTGATTGCCAACATGGACGCCACCGCGGAGATCTTCACCTTCGGCCGGCGCGACTGCATGCTGGGCGCGCTTCCCTTCTTCCATTCCTTCGGCTACACGTATACACTCTGGTTCCCGCTGATCCACCGCTTCTCCGCCGTGTATCACCCCAACCCGATGGACGCGAAAACCATCGGCGAGCTGGCCGCGAAATACCGCGCCACGTTTTTGCTCTCCACGCCGACGTTTTGCGCCACCTACCTGCGGCAGTGCACGAGGGAGCAGTTCGCGGCGTTGCGCTACCCGATTGTGGGCGCGGAGAAACTGCGCGCGGAGCTGGCCGCGGCGTTTTATGAGAAGTTCGGAGTTCGCCCGCTGGAAGGGTACGGCTGCACGGAGATGGGGCCGGTTGTTTCGGTGAACACCGTGGACGTGCTCACCAGCGACCCGCCGCAGATGGGCACTCGCGCGGGGACGGCGGGCCGTCCGATCCCCGGCGTGGTGGTGCGGGTGGTGAATCCGGAAACGTTCGCGCCGGTTCCGGAAGGCGGGGAGGGTCTGCTGCTGCTGAATGGACCGGCGCGCATGGCCGGCTATCTGGACGATCCCCAGCGCACCGCCGCGGCGCTCGACGACGGCTATTACATCACCGGCGACATCGGGAGGGTGGACCAGGATGGGTTCCTGCATATTCTGGATCGCATCGCGCGCATGAGCAAGATTGGCGGCGAGATGGTGCCGCACCTGAAGGTGGAAGAGGCGCTGGCGGGAGTGTTCGGAGATTCGCCCTGCGTGGTGGTGGGCATTCCCGATGCGGTGCGCGGCGAGCGCCTGGTGGCCATGTACACGTCGGCGGAGGTAACACCGGCCGAGGCCTGCGAGCATCTGGTCAGCCAGGGTTTCCCGCCGCTGTGGTCGCCGAAGCGCGAGAATTACTACCGCGTGGATGCCATCCCCACGCTGGGCAGCGGCAAGCTGGATCTGCGCAGGGCGCGCGAGCTGGCCGCGCAGAAGGCCGCGGAAAAGCGGCAGACGGTGGCGTAGGAGCCCGTGGCAGAAGTCGTAACAAGGGTCGAACGCAGGCGAAAACGCCTGCTCCACAACGGCAGGTCAGTGGTTTGCACTTCTTGTGGAGCAGGCCTTTGGTCTGCGCGCGCTCAGGGAGGCGCACATGGATTTCTTTTTCGCAGTTTTACTCATAGTTCTGATTGTCGGCTGGCTGGTTTTGCGGTCGCGCGTCGGCCGGCTCGAGGATCGCCTCGCGATCATGGAGCTGACGGAGAAACAGATCGGGGCGCTCACAGCGCGCGTGCATGCGCTCGAACAGGGCCGTGAACGAGCACCCGCTGCGGCGCCGGCGCCCGAGCCCGAGCCTGTTCCGGAACCGGTGGTGGTTGTGCGCGAGGAGCCGAAACCTGCGCCCACGCCAATCATGGAACAGCCGGTGATCGCGATACCGCCGCCACTGCCTGTTTTCGTCGCGCCGCAACCTTCCTGGTCCGATCGCCTCCGCCAATCCTTCGGCAACGAAGAGTGGGAAGCGCTGGTGGGCGGGAACATCCTGAACAAAATCGGCGCGGTGGTGCTGGTGATCGGCATCGCCCTGTTCCTTGCGTACTCGTTCGCGCACATGGGGCCCGCGGGCAAGGCCAGCCTCTCCATCGCCCTCAGCGTGGCCGCTTTGGCGGCGGGCGTGTATGTGGAGCGCAAGGCGAAGTACGGCGTCTTCGGGCGCGGGCTGATTGGCGCGGGATGGGCCGGGCTGTACGCCACCTCCTACGCCATATACGCGCTGCCGGCGGCGCGCATCATTGAGAACCCGTTCGCCGGCTCCGTGGTGATGCTGCTGGTAGCCGCCGGCATGATTGCGCACTCGCTGCGCTACCGCACCCAGGCGGTAACCGGAGTGGCCTACGGCGCCGCGTTTGCCGCGCTGGCAGCCACGCCATCCACGCCGTTCGCCGTGGTGAGCCTGATTCCACTCGCGGTCTCCATCCTGTATCTGGCGAGCGTGTTCGAGTGGAGCACGATGGCGCTGTTCGGACTGCTGGCCACGTACGCCACCTGCATCTCCCGCGGCGGTTCGAATGCGCCGCTGGCCTCTACCCAGACGCTGTTTCTCGCGTATTGGGCGATGTTCGAGGCCTTCGATTTGCTGCGCGTTCGGCGGCGTGCGCTGGGCGGCGGCGTCGAATGGATTTTCCCGCTGAACTCGGCGGGATTCCTGGGCTTGTCGTATCTCGCCTGGTCGCATAACGCGCCGGATTCGTTGTGGCTGGCATCGGCGTATGCGGCAGCGCTGTATCTGGCGACGGCCATCGCCCGCGCCCTGATCCGGCCGCCGTCGAGTTTCGAGCCGGACGATTCTCTATGGGCGAGGCTGCGCGCGGGCAGTTACGAGGGCGCCTTGATCCTTGCGGCGGTGCTGGCCGCGCTGGCCGTGGTGGGCCGCGTGCCGGGCGTCTGGAAGAGCGTGGGCCTGGC
>CAYVPZ010000416.1:0-4894 GCA_964453955.1 uncultured Solibacteraceae bacterium
AGTGCTTATTCATCCGGCCGGCCGAAAAACAGGCGGTTTAGGCACGGGCTGCTAGAGGCCGATAACGACTATGACAAAACAGGGCTAGCGCTGCGCGACGAGTTTTCCGATGCCATTACAGCTTGTGTCAAAGACCCCGGGGAGGGCGACCTGCGGGTCGTTTCCGTCACGGAGGTGGCTTGAACCTATGGCTTCCGCTGCTTGCACGCCCGCTACCAGCATCAACCAGAATTTAGCGGACTACCGACCGGCCGGCCGTCAACTGCCGTTCATCATGCTGGTGACCGTGGAGTAGATCCTGCTGATGGCGGGCATGATGGTGGGAGGCAGGAAGCCAGCCACAACGATGACCAGCGACGCGGCGAGCAGGGCATACTCGATCATGTCCTGCCCGCGGCAGTCTTTCCAGAGCTAGCGGATTAAACTGTGCAGCACCGGCGCCGACCTCCTGTCACAATGATGGTTCCTGCGCCAGGCATTCACAATCATAGAGAACCCGTATCATTCGGTTGAAAAGCCCTTAGTTTGAGGTGGCCCTCCGGGGGTGGAGTCAGTGCGCGGCCCGAAGTTCCTGTGAGAGCATTGGATTTCCAGGAAACAGCACTGCGCCGCGACGTACAGGTACCGAAGTGCTCCTAGTCCCAACCTACAACGAACGTGACAACATCGAGGCGCTGGTGGCCCGCATCCGCAAGTCGGCCGGAGAGGAACCCGTTCTCTTGGTGGACGATAACTCGCCCGATGGCACGGCCGACGAAATCTGCCGGATTCAGCGGGAGGACGGCAACGTCCACGTGATGGTGCGGCCCGGCAAATGCGGCTTCGCTTCCGCATGCCGCGAGGGCATGCAGAAGATCCTGCGGGAGAAGCTGGCCGACTACGTGATCCTGTTGGACGCCGATTTGTCACATCCGCCGGAGGTATTGCCGCGGATGATTGAGCTGCTGCGGACGCATCCCGTGGTCGTCGGTTCGCGCTATGTGGCGGGCGGAGGCAGCCGCAACTGGGACTTCGGGAGGCGGGCTCTCAGCTTCGGCGGCAATCTCTACGCGCGGTTTCTCACCGGGGTGCCGGTCCACGACATGACCGCCGGATTCGTGGGCTACCGGTGCGAAGCTCTCCGGCGGATCGATCTGGATTCGATACGCTCCGAAGGATACGCTTTCCAAATGGAAATGAAGTTCAATTTGCATCGAATCGGCATTGAGTTTGTAGAAGTTCCGATCATATTTACCGAACGCGAGTCCGGAAAGTCGAAATTCAGTCGCGCGATCATGTGGGAAGGCGTCGCATTTCCGCTGAAGACGCTGGCGCGGAGGATCGGCCATGGGTAACCGCAGGGCGCTGATTACCGGCATCACCGGGCAGGACGGCTCGTATCTGGGCGAGTTCCTGCTGGCCAGGGGCTATGAAGTGCACGGCATCGTGCGCAGGGTGGCGCTGGAGGATCCGCTGCACCGGCTGCGGCGGATCGCCGGCTTTCGCGATCGGGTGACGTTGCACGCCGGATCGCTCGAGAGCTTTCCCAGTTTGTACCGGATCGTCCAGCAGGTGCAGCCGGAGGAGTGCTATCACCTGGCCGCGCAGAGCTTTGTCAGCTATTCCTTCGACGACGAGTTCTCCACGCTGAACACCAACATCAACGGAACGCACTTCCTGCTGACCGCGGTGAAGGATGCGGCGCCGGGTTGCCGGTTCTACTTTGCCGGCTCCAGCGAGATGTTCGGCAAAGTGGAGCAGGTTCCGCAAACCGAACGGACCGCGTTTCACCCGCGATCGGCGTACGGGATCAGCAAAGTGGCCGGTTTCCACCTGACCAGGAACTATCGCGAGGCCTATGGGCTGCACGCCTCGAGCGGCATTCTGTTCAACCACGAATCGCCGCGCCGCGGATACGAGTTCGTCACCCGCAAGATCACTTCCGGCGTCGCGGCCATCGCGGCGGGCGCGGCCGGCCATGTGCGCCTTGGCAATCTGGAAGCGCGCCGCGACTGGGGCTATGCGCCCGAATACGTGGAGGCGATGTGGCTCATGCTGCAGCGGGATGAGCCGGACGACTACGTGGTGGCCACCGGGGTCTCGCATTCGGTGCGCGAGTTCTGCGAGGTGGCGTTTTCGCTGGTGGGACTCGACTATCGCGAGCATGTTCAACCCGACCCGCAACTCTATCGTCCCGCCGAGGTGGATCAGTTGATTGGCAACCCCGCCAGAGCCGAGGCGGAGCTGGGATGGCGCCCGCAGACCGGCTTCGAGACGCTGGTCCGGCTGATGGTGGAAGAGGATTGCCGCGCCCGCGGCATCGAACCTGGAAACAAGGCCGTCGGCGCGCGCTGAACGTCGTTAATGTCAAATATTGTCAGGATTGCGCGGGACATCGGACCGGGCGCTGGCGCGGCGTTAACTCTTTTCGCGCTGTTTCGTCTTTGTGAGCATGAAGCAAATGACGACACGTTTTCTTATTGTCGGGCTGCTGGCGGGCACCCTCGTTGCAGCCGGGACCTACAAATTCCAGTTGTCCGATAACGTCCGCGCGGGACAGGCGGAGTTGAAGCCCGGCAAGTACCTGCTGGAAGTCGACGGATCGAATGCCGTGCTGAAGGACAAATCGGGAAAGACGATTGATGTGAAGGCGAAGGTGGAGCAGACCAGCCGAAAGTCGGCCGTAACCTTCATCGACGTCAACGGCGATCAGGGCGAAAAACGGCTCGGGTCCGTCACGCCCGCCGGCGGCGAAGTCCGCGTGGTCTTCGAGTAAACCGAGCGGCGCGGGCTTCTGCCGCCCCGCTGATCCCGCGCCCAACACCCTTCATCCGGTAGTTTTCCCCTTCATCCAGCAACCCGCGACCGGGGCGTGCCCTTTCGCTTATCGTGGCGGCAGAGGCATCCTCCATGGATCAACTGGCCGCAGTGGTGATAATGTGATCGGCAGGCGGCGTCCATTATGACCATAGTCGCTTCGTCGCGGCCGCGCGTGCTGACACGGCGCTATCTGGTTCGCGTGGTCGTGGTCAACCTGATTGCGGCCAGCAGTGCCCTCGCGCTGGTGGCGTGGTTCGGGCTGCTGACTCGATTGAGCGATGTGGGTTACGTGCTGGCCACCAGCCTCATCTACGCTTACACGATGGGGTCGCTCACCGGAATCGTCCTTCCGTTGATCGCCGTCGCGGTGGACCGCAAGCCCTCGGCGATCAAGTTCGGCGTTATTTTTGCGGGCCTTGTCGTGCTCATTTTCGTCGGCTGCGTGCTCGGCACCGCGATCACGGTGCTGGTTGGCATCAACACCGTGGAGCGGGCCCGCAGCATTTTCCTTCTCAACCTCCGCATCAGCATCATCATCGGCCTGGTGATCGGCTGCATCATGATCGGCTATGAGACCCTGCGCGGCCGTCTTCATGCGGCCGAGCTGGAATTGCGGACGCGGCAGCTCGAGGAAGAGCGTGCGCGGAAGCTGGCCGCCGAGGCGCGTCTGTCGTCGCTCGAATCGCGCATGCAACCGCACTTTCTGTTCAACACACTGAACTCCGTCTCCGCGCTCATTCATGAAGACCCCGCACGGGCCGAGCAGATGGTGGGCCGCCTGGCCGCGCTGCTGCGGTTCTCCCTGGATGCCAATCAGCGGAGTCTGGCCCCGCTCGAGGAGGAGCTGAAGATCGTCCGGGATTACCTCGAGATCGAAAAGGCGCGGTTCGGCGAGCGCCTTCGCTATCACATCGAGGTTCCGGATAAACTCCTCGGCGCCGAGGTTCCGTTGCTGGCCGTGCAAACCCTGGTGGAGAACAGCGTCAAGCACGTGGTGGCCCCCCGTCGGGAGGGCGGAGAGATTTTCGTGCGCGCGAGAACGTTGCATGGCGGTGTCGCGGTGGACGTTTCCGACAGCGGTCCGGGGTTCTCCATGGCGAGTATTCCAGCCGAACACGGGCTGGACAATCTGGTGGCGCGGCTGCACGCCCTGTATCCCGACGGGGCCGGCGTCGAGGCGATGCGGGACGACAATGGGCGGGCGGCGGTTTGCGTGAGGGTACCGGTGCGCGAGGCATGAAGGCTTATCTGGTGGACGACGAACCGCTGGCGGTGCGGCGCCTGACGCGCCTGCTGGAGGCCACCGGCCGCTTTGACATTGCCGGCTCTGCCACCGACCCCGAGGTGGCGCTGGAGTTCCTTTCGCGCGAGAGCGTGGACGTGCTGTTCCTGGATATTCAGATGCCCGGGATGACCGGCTTCGAATTGCTGGCGCGCCTGAGGGAGTCTCCCGTGGTCATCTTCACCACGGCTTACGACGCGTATGCACTGAAGGCCTTCGAGGTGCACTCCATCGACTATCTGTTGAAGCCGATCGAGCCGGAACAGCTCGACCGCGCCATTGGCAAACTGGATCGCATGCTCAGCGCGCCGCGGCCGGACCTGCGGTCCATCGTCGAGCAGGTGACCGCCGCGCTGGCGCGTCCGGAACCGGAACGCATCGCCACGCGCGCCGGCGAGCGCATCCAGTTCATCGATCTCGCCCGGGTCACCCACTTCTTCGCCGAGGACAAGCTGACCTGGGCGGCGGCGGGTGGGCGGAACTATTGCGTGGACTACACCATAGCGGAACTGGAGGAGCGCCTGGTCCGCAGGAACTTCGTGCGCATTCACCGCGCCACGCTGGTCAACGTGGCGTGGGTGCAGGAGATGGACGCCTGGTTCGGCGGAGGCGTGCTGGTGCGGCTGCGCGACGACAAACACACCGAGCTGCAGGTGGCCCGGGATCGCGTGCGCGCGCTGAAGGAACGCCTGGCGGTGTAGGGCGTCGCCGCAAAAGCCGTTCAGAATCAGTTCAGTCAGTCCTGGAACCCTAGAATCGGAAGACACTCCGGCCGATATATGAGGTAGGTGCCCTGGATGTGTCGGCGTCATA
>CAYVPZ010000417.1:0-4889 GCA_964453955.1 uncultured Solibacteraceae bacterium
GTGGATGGCGAGGCGCAGGTGCGCACCTGCCAGGTAGTCTGCAGAACGGGAATGGTGATCGCCACCGATGCCGCTTGAAGAACGCTGCCGCATCCTCGTCGTCGGGGCCGGGCCGGCCGGTATCGCGGCGGCGTGCGCGGCCGCGGAGACGGTGTCCTCCGTTGTTGTCCTCGACGACAATCCCGCGCCAGGCGGCCAGATCTGGCGCGGCAGGGAGAACCCGTGGACCCGCCGGGTGCGGCATTCCAGCGTTCGCATCGTCAGCGGGACGCGCGCCATCGCCCTGCCCGAGGCCGGTCTGCTGCTGGCGGAACAAAATGGTGTGCCTCTGTTTTTTCGTTACGAGAAGCTGATTCTGGCCACCGGCGCGCGCGAGCTGTTTCTTCCGTTTCCCGGCTGGACGCTGCCCGGAGTGACCGGCGCGGGCGGGCTGCAGGCGCTGGCGCAGGGTGGCCTGCCCGTGCGCGGCAACCGAGTGGTGGTGGCCGGTTCCGGTCCTTTGCTGCTGGAGGTGGCCGCGTATCTGCGCGCGGGCGGCGCCGTTGTCGAAGCCATCGCCGAGCAGGCGCCTTTCTCGCGGCTCGCGCGCTTTGCCGCGAAGCTGTACCGGGCGCCGGCGAAAATCGGACAGGCCCTCGAGCTGCAATGGCGTCTGCGCGGAGTTCCCTTTCTGACCGAGGCCTGGCCCATTGCCGCGGAGGGCGGGCAAAACCTCGAGGCCGTGCTGCTGCGGACGCGCGCGGGCATCCGCCGTTTCGCCTGCGAATATCTCGCCTGCGGCTTCGGCCTGATACCGAACATCGAACTCCCCGCGCTGGCAGGCTGCGAGCTGCGAGACGGCTTCGTGGCCGTCGACGAATGGCAACAGACCTCCGCCGGCTCCGTCCTCTGCGCGGGCGAAACAACAGGGATCGGCGGCGCGAATCGCAGTCTGGTGGAGGGACGAATCGCCGGCCATGCGGCTGCGGGCGCCCGGCAACGCGCCGCCAGACTGTTCCGCGCGCGCGCGAGGATGCATCGTTTCTCCGCGGATCTGGCCCGTTGCTTCGCCCTTCGCGAAGAGTTGAAGCACCTGGCCCTGCCGGAAACCATTGTCTGCCGCTGCGAGGATGTGCGCTTCGAAAGCGCGGCCGGTTACGGCGACCCCCGCGGCGCAAAACTGGACGCGCGCTGCGGCATGGGACCGTGCCAGGGACGCGTGTGCGGTCCCGCTCTTCACTTTGCCCTGGGGTGGCCGTGGCCTGCGGGCCATGCACGCCCTCCGCTGTTTCCCGCTCGCATGGCCACGCTGGCGGCAACCCGTGATGAGGAGGTCCCCGATGCCTGAAGCAAAACCGAAGCGCCGCCTGGGACTGCTGGACGCGACGGCGATTGTGGCCGGAACCATGATCGGCAGCGGCATCTTCCTCGCGCCGGCGTTGATCGCGGACATCGTGGTGCGGGCCCGCCTGGGCGCGGGCTCCTTTCTGCTGATCTGGGTGGTGGGCGGGCTGCTCACTGTGTGCGGCGCGCTCTCGTTCGGCGAGCTGGCCGCGGCCATGCCCGAGACCGTCGGCCAGTACGTCCATCTGCGCAAAGCCTTCTCCCCACTATGGGGATTCGTCTATGGCTGGACGCTGTTCACCATCATCCAGTGCGGCTTCATCGCGGCGGTGTCCTTCGCGTTCGCGAATTATCTGGGCGTTTTCCTGCCGTTTGTGAGCCAGCAGCGGATTGTGTTGCAGGCGGGCGCGTGGTCGTTGTCCAGCGCGCAACTGGCGGCCATTCTGCTCATCGTGTTTCTCACGTGGATCAACGAGCGGGGATTGCGTTCGGCCTCGCTGACGCAGAATCTGCTGACCGCCGGGAAGGTGCTGGCGCTGGTGATCCTGCTGGTGGTGGCGCTGAGCAGCGGGAAGGGCAGTTGGGCGCACTTTCAGCCGTTGGCGCCGGAGGCCATCTCCATGGCCACGCTGGCCGCGTTTTCCGTAGCCATGTCGAAGGCGCTGTTCGGCTACGATTCGTGGAACATTGTGACGTTCCTGGCCGGGGAGACGCGCGATCCGGTGCGCACGCTTCCGCGGGCGCTGGCGCTGGGCACCCTCGCGGTCACGCTGATCTACACGCTGGCGAACCTCGCGTACCTGTACATCCTGCCGCTGCCGGTGGCGGCGGCGGTGCCCGGCCAGCGGATTGCGGCCACCATCGCGCAAATCACCATCGGCCCGGCGGGGCTGATGTTCATCGCGCTGGCCATCATCGTCTCCACATCCGGTTGCGTGAACGGGCTCATTCTCACCGGACCGTGGCTGTACCTTTCCATGGCCCGTGACGGGCTGTTTTTTCGCGGGATGGACCGGATGAGCGGGGTGGCGGGCATACCGGTGCGGTCGCTGCGCTATCAGGCGGCGTGGGCCGTGATCCTGGTGCTGAGCGGAAGTTTCGGGACGCGCGGCGCGCGGCTGTACAGCGACCTGCTGACGTTCACGTCGTTTGCCTCGCTGCTGTTCAACACGCTTACCATCGCCGGTCTCTTCGTGCTGCGCTACCGGCAACCGCATCTGGCGCGGCCGTACAAGGCGTTCGGGTACCCGTTCGTGCCGCTGCTCTACATCGCGATTGCGGCGTTTCTGCTGGTCTTCATCGCCGTGGGCGACCCGGGGAACGCGGGCCTGGGCGTGCTGCTGATCGCCGCGGGTGTGCCGTTCTATTTGTACTGGTCGGCGCGGGTGCGCAAAGATATTGGCCGCCGATGAACACGGTCCGCGTCGGAATCTTCCAGCACCAGAGCATCCAGCGAACCAGCAGCGGAATGGTCTGCTGGCGGGGTGCAGCACCCAAACTTGCCGTATGAATCTGCGTTCATCCGTGTTCATCGGCGGCCGATCTCGTTGCGCCGCACGGAACCAAAGCTTCTCACGAAGAATGTTGGCCGCCGATGAACACGGATGAACGCAGATACGCTCTCACTTTATGCCTGTGCGATCAGCTCGAATTGTTTGCGGTCTCCCGCCTGGATAATCACCGTGTCCGCGTGAACGCCGCCGATCGTGGCGGGCTGGCCGTTCACGGTGACCGCGCCAGGCTTCATCGCCGCGGGCAATCGCAACTTCACGTAGAGCTCCGCCGGCGCGCCCGGCCGTTCCAGCTCCACGGTTGCGCGCACGCGTTGCCCCTCCATCACCATCCGGAAGCCGACTTTTCCCCAGCGTGTCGGCGCGCCCTCGATGCGAATCTCCTTGCCGGATGCCAGCCACGCGCGCGGCAGCGCCCGGCCCAGATACAGGCGGTCCGCGTCGGAATCTTCCAGCACCAGCATCCAGCGAACCAGCAGCGGAATGGTCTGCTGCGCGGGAATGCAGAATGTGGCGGTGTCGCCGGTGATGCCGGCCACTTCGCCCGCGGTCCAGCTTCCGCGGGTGTGATCGTGATAGCGATGCGAGTACAGAAACAGCAGGTACTCCTCGACTCGGTCCAGCCGCAGCAGCATCTGCGCGTAGCCGTATGAGATGAAGCCGAGGATGTCCCGGCCGTCCGCGTGCGCGGGCTCGACGTTGGCCACGACGCCCAGCGTGGTGCCGCCATACGCGCGCATGCAGTCGATCACCTGGTGGGCCATCTCGGGTGGCAACACGTCGGCTTGTAGCAACTCGCACCACGGGCGATGTGCCCACTGTTGCGTGCTTCCGCGCCGCTCTTTCGCCATGGCCTCGCGGGCCGTTGTCTGGACGCCCGGCAGGGGCGCGACGTAGGGCGGGGACACGTCTTTGCGGATGCTCTGGTTCATGCTGCGGACCACCGCTTGTTGCAGAGCGTCGCTCCGATGGAGCCACGCGCGCGCGTCGTTTTCGCCACCGGCGCCACCGGCGGCGATGGCCGGCCACACACGCGCCAGATCGCGGAATCCGCGCGCGGCCATGGCGCTGTTGGCGAAGTACGGCTGCCACCAGGTCATCGGCCGCGGCATCAGGCAGGAATCCGATTCGCTCCAGCCGTGGATCAGTCCGAAGCCTGGGTCGTCCGGGGCCAGCCGGAGACTCTGGTCGTGCAATGCCGCCAGCAGGCCAACCGTGGCGCGGATCTTCGCCTCGTGCCTGCGCAGCAGGCCGGCATCGCGAGTGTAGTTGTAGTAGCGCGCCAGCAGCGACAACGTCAGCCCGAACTGCGCCGTTTCCGGACCGCGCATGTTCACCATGCCGGAGGGCTCCACGAAATCGCTGAAGTAGTTGTCGATCACCGCGCGAGCCATCTCAAAGCGCCCCCACTCGAGGTTGGTATAGACGGCGCTGGTGAAGATGTCCTGGAAACCGTCGTACTCGGAGCCGTAATAATCGCGGTCCACGGCGCCGTACTTCGGATACACGCCGCCGGGCCGGACCATCAGCTCCCGCGCGAAAGCGTGCCGGGACATGTCGATCCAGGACTGCTCGGGCAACGACGCCGGCGCGAGATCGTGCAGTTGCCGGTCCCAGTAATTCGCGAACACCAGCAACGCGCGGTAGAACGCTTCCGGGGCGGGATCTTTGCGCGCGGGTGGAAACGCCGGGTAGCTGTATCCGTAGAACACCTTCACGATGACGCCGTCTTTGATGAGCGCCGTGCGGTGCCACGTTTGCACGATGAACTTGTCGCGGGCCTCCACGTCGCCAAAGACGATGGCCTCGCACCAGCCGCCGTCGGCCGTCGCCGCTACCTTGCGCACCGCCGGCATCCAGCCGCCCAGCAGGCCTTCGAACAGGCGGCGCTTCTGCATCGCCTCGTGGAGTTCGGGCAGGTTCTGCGCGGGGTGGTACGTTCTGGTTCTGCCCTCATAGAAGACCGGCGCGGTGTCGAACGCTTCCTTCGTTCCGACGAAGCTGGTCCAGCGCTGGAGACCGTCGGCGCCGATGGATGCAAGCGGCGGGGCGGCC
>CAYVPZ010000418.1:0-4889 GCA_964453955.1 uncultured Solibacteraceae bacterium
AGACAGATAAAGATTGCCGGACACGTCGATAGCTGGTGCCGAGCCTGCCATCCAGACCCAGCTCGACCTGACTCGAGCTACGTTTCCGCCCAACACGAACCCGGCCTCCGACCCGTTTGCCTGGGTGGTACCGGGAGCCTGGAAGCTGGACGCGCGGTATCCTTTCCCACTGCCGTGGTCTCCCACGCTCGCATATCATGGCGCGGAGGATCTTGCCTTCACGCCGAATTTCGACGACACCGGTTCGCCGGAGTACCACTCGTACGTGTTCTTCTGGTGGCTGGAGGGGGCGAAGGAGTTCACGGCGGAGCAGATTCAATCGGACATGCTGGTATATTTCCGCGGTCTGGCTGAGCAGCGCGGCAGAAATAACGGATTCACGCCCGATCCTTCGAGAGTTTCCGCAAGCTACGCCGCCGACGCCGAAGGGGCGCGGACGCTGGGCGGCGCGGCGGCCAAGAGCTTACACGGCGAGGTAGCCATCTACGACACGCACGGCAAGGTGATCGCGCTCCATTCCGAAGTAGTGAGCGCGGTGTGCCCGGCCAGCGGCCACACGGCCGCATTTTTCGGCATGTCGGGGGAGCCGCCGGGCGAAGGCATCTGGAAAGCCCTCGACGCCGTCCGCGACAGCTTTCGCTGTAGCAGCTAACTTTCCGTTTATTCACAGCTAGTTGCCGTTCCCGGGCGGAGAACGGCTGGTATGGCTCGGTGGAGGTTTACCCACACCCATGCCATATGAGACGAGAGTTCCCCTTGCGGGAAGCGAAAGAAAGCCGGTCCGGGAAGCGAAGGAAATCGGCCCGGTTGCGAGCGATGAAGTGGTGCACGCCACCGTGGTGCTGCGGAGGCGCGGCGCCGATCCGGACCTGTCCCACGGGCCACGCTCGCGCGAGGAATACGGCGTCCTGCACGGCGCGGCGCCCGACGACCTCGACGCCATCGAGCAGTTCGCCAACGAATTCGGTCTGACCGTGGTGCAGCGCAATGCGCCGGACCGCACGGTGGTGCTGGCCGGCACGGCCGAAGCCATGCAGGAGGCGTTTGGAACCAGCCTGACTGACTATGAGCTGTCGGAGGGCGGGAGACGCTTTCGCGGGCGCAGCGGTCCGGTGACCATCCCCTCCGAGCTGAAAGATTCCGTGATGGCCGTGCTCGGTCTGGACAATCGCCCCGTCGCCAGGCCGCACGTCCGCAAGGACAAACGGGCGATGCCGGTGGGCGTGTTCACGCCGGTTCAGGTAGCGCAGCTCTACAGCTTTCCGGCGGGTGTGCAGGGAACGGGACAGACCATCGCCATTCTGGAACTCGGCGGCGGGTACCGGACCAAGGATCTGCGCACTTATTTCAAGAAACTCGGGCTGGCCGCGCCTGCCGTCTCTGCCGTGTCGGTGGACGGAGCAAGCAACGCGCCGGGCGTGGACGAGGACTCGGACGGCGAAGTGATGCTGGACATTGAGGTATCGGGAGCGGTGGCGCCGGGTGTGAAGCTCTTCGTGTATTTCGCTCCCAACACCGATCAGGGCTTTCATGACGCGATTGTCGCGGCCGCTCACGACACCGTGCGGCAGCCGTCCATCCTTTCCATCAGTTGGGGCGGGCCGGAAAACACCTGGACCGATCAGGCGCTCACGGCCATGAACGCGGCCCTGCAGGACGCCGCCGCCATGGGGGTCACGGTGACGGTTGCGGCCGGCGACGACGGCGCCACCGACGGATCGCCCGACAACAGCCTGCAGGTGGATTTTCCCGCCGCCAGTCCTTTTGTTCTGGCTTGCGGCGGCACGAAACTGGTGGCCGCGGCGACGGTGATCTCCGACGAAGAGGTGTGGAACGAGCTGGCCTCCAACGAAGGCGCAACCGGGGGTGGGGTGAGCCGGGTTTTCGCGATTCCTTCGTGGCAGACGGCGGCGAAGGTTCCGCTGCAGCCCGACACCAGCTTCGCCGGGCGTGGCGTGCCCGACGTGGCCGGCGATGCCGACCCGGTGACCGGCTACGTGACGCGCACCGATGGGCAGGACGGCGTGATCGGCGGCACCAGCGCGGTGGCCCCGCTGTGGGCCGGGCTGATCGCGCTGCTCAACCACCAGCTTGGCCGCCGCCTCGGCTTCGTCAATCCGCTGCTGTACCAGAACGGCGGCGCTTTCCATGACGTATTGAAGGGCAACAACGGGCACTACGACGCGGGTCAGGGCTGGGATGCCTGCACCGGGCTCGGCTCTCCCAACGGCGCGGCCCTGCTGAAGGCGCTGGTCTGACGGTCTCCAGACACCGCGGCGCACTCCTTCGTGATAGAACGGAACACGAAGGAGTGTGCACGTGCGGACTGCTGTTCTCTTCCTGGCTTGCTGGCTCCCGGCCGGTTTTGCCGCGGCGCAAACGAGTTCGGTCTCATCGCCCGATTCGCTCATCGAACTGAAACTTTCCACCGACCCGGATGGTGGGCAGTTGTTCTATGAAGTGACATACCGCGGAAAACATGTGATGGACCGGTCGGCTCTGGGGCTGGACATCCAGGACCAGCCGGTGCTGGGCGACAAAGTGCGCATTGTCGCGGCAAGGCGCGGGAAGATCGACGAAACGTGGGAAGCCCCGGCGGGCAAGGCGAATCCCGTGCGCAACGTCTGCAACACGCTCGCGGTGGACCTGCGGGAAACGCGGCGGCCCAACCGGCAGCTCACCGTGGAGGCCAGAGCGTACGACGATGGCGTGGCGTTCCGCTACGTGATTCCCGATCAGGGGCTGCTGAAAGTGGTTCGGCTGGTGAACGAGAAGACCCAGTTTGTTCTGGCCGGGGACGCCACCACCAAGCCGCTCATCCTCAGGAACTTTCATACCTCGTGGGAAGACAATTACCGCACGGTGACGCTGAGCGGCATCCATCCGGAGTCGCTGGTGGCCATGCCGCTGCTGCTGGAGTTGCCGGGGGTGGCGTGGGTCGCGATCACCGAGGCGGACATCGACAACTACTCGGGCATGTACCTGATGCACTCGGACACGCACCCGCGCGCGCTGGAGGCACGGCTGGCGCCGCGCATCGACGAACCGGGCATTTCGGTGATGGGGCAGACGCCCATGGCCTCGCCGTGGCGCGTGCTGATGATTGGCTCGGCGCCCGGGCGGCTGATTGAATCGAACATCGTGAACAATCTGAATCCGCCCTCGGCGATCGCGGACACGTCGTGGATCAGGCCGGGGAAGGCCTCGTGGGACTGGTGGTCGGGCCCGTACGACGAGGGCGTGACGTTCCAACCGGGTAAGAACACCGCGACGGCGAAACACTATGTGGACTTCGCGTCGCAGGCTGGTTTCGAATACTTTCTGCTGGATGGCGGCTGGGCGGCGCAGGGCGGCGGGCCGAACGATTCGGGCGCCGACATCACCCGCGCCCGGCCCGAGATCGACCTGCCCGCGCTGCTGGATTACGCGAAATCGAAGAAGGTGAGAATCTGGCTGTGGGCGCACTGGACCGACGTGGCCAGGCAGATGGACGAAGCGTTTCCACTCTACGAGAAGTGGGGCGTCGCCGGGGTCAAGATCGACTTCATGGACCGGGACGACCAGTGGATGGTGGAGTTTTACCGGCGGGTGGCGAAGAAGGCGGCCGAGCATCGCCTGATGATCGATTTCCACGGCGCTTTCAAACCCGATGGCCTGAGCCGTACCTGGCCCAACGTGCTCACGCGCGAAGGAGTACTCGGCCTCGAATACAACAAGTGGAGCGCGCGGGTGACGCCCGACCACAACGTCATGCTGGCGTTCACGCGTATGCTGGCCGGACCCATGGACTACACGCCGGGCGGTTTTCACAACGTCACCCGGGAGGCCTTCCAGCCGCGCAACGAGCAGCCGATGGTGATGGGGACGCGGGCGCACCAGACCGCGCTGTTCGTGGTTTTCGAAAGCCCGTTTGAGATGGTTGCGGACTATCCCGAGGCCTACCAGGGCCAGAAGGAGCTGGGGTTTCTGAGCGCCGTGCCCACCACGTGGGACGAGACGCGGGTGCTCAATGGCCGGGTGGGCGACTACATCACCATCGCGCGCCGCCACGCGAAGGAGTGGTACGTGGGCAGCATAGCGGGCTGGCACGGGGCCGAATTCGATCTCCCGCTGGACTTCCTGGGCGGGGGAGACTACACCGCGGAAAGCTGGCGGGACGCGCCGGATGCGGCGGAGAACCCCACGCACACGGTGATGGAACAGGCAAAGGTGAACCGCACCACGACCCTGAAAGCGCGGCTGGTTTCCGGGGGCGGCGCGGCGATGCGCTTCCGCCCGATAGAGTAGCCGACCGCGCCCGCGCCGTTTACTGGACCGGCAACAGCACCGTATTGCTGGACACGCCGTTCACCGTGGCGGTGAGCTCGAGCGTTGTGCCCGTGGGAACCGTGCTGCCGATCAAGATCTGAACCGACACCAGCCCGACAAAGCCAGGTGCGGCGCCCGCAAACGCCGGGGTCAGAACAGTTCCACCCAGGGACACGCTGACCGGGTCGATGAGCGGGTTCTGAGGCGACTGCGGGGCAGGGAAGCCGTCGATGTAAGGCAGCGTGAACGGCCCGAAACCGGTGCCCAGAACAGTCACGGTCTCACCCGGCAGCGCCGCCGAGGAAGGCGTGATCAGGCTTCCGTTCTGATGCAGCGCGAGGGCATAGTTCTGGTTGCTCACGGAGTTGGTCAGCAGGCCCGGAGCGTTCCTGGCCACCGTAACCGAGGTGAGGATGTCGGGGTTGCTGAGCGAAGAGACGGTCAGATCGTAGTCTCCCGGCGTCAGCCCCGAGGGCAGCAGGGCGTTGATCTGCCAGGGCGACACGAACATCAGCGGCAGGATGTTGCCGGATGTGGTCACCAGCACGCCATCGAGCGTCTGCGCCACCGGGTCGGTGGGG
>CAYVPZ010000419.1:0-4883 GCA_964453955.1 uncultured Solibacteraceae bacterium
TGGCTCACGCCATCGTACCTGCGGGTGACCACCGAGAACCTGGCTCTGGTTGCGCCGCCTGGCCAGACGGGACCGCGGCTCATCGTACTGGCGGCGATCGTCATTTTCTGTGCCGCCACCTGGCGATGGGCACGCCACAAGCCCGAGCGTGTCTGGACCGTTTTTGTGGCCGGCGCCACGCTGTTTCTCAGCCTGTATGTGCTCGGGCTGTACTACTTCGGATTCCATGCCATTGGCGACGCGGCGCGCCTGATCCCGGAGCTGGATCTGGCTCTCGTGCTGGCGCTGGCCGGGCTGGTGACCATCCTCTGGCGCCGGCCGAAACTGCGCGCCCTCGCGGTGGTGATCCCTCTGCTGGCCGTATATCCGGCTATTCGGTATGTCCGTCACTCCCGGTCTCCCTTCGCCGAAGCGTCTCATATAGAGAATCAATACGAGTACCGGGTGAGCCAGTGGGCGCATGAACACCTGGCGGATCAGCGGGTGCTCCCTTCCGGCACGGTGCGGTTCTGGTTCAATGCATGGTTTGATAATCCACAACTGGACGGAGGATCCATGCAGGGCGTGGAAAACGGCGCGCTCCCCGCAGCGGCGTATCAGATCACCGCCGGCGATCGCGGCCAGACCGCGATTCTATGGATGCAGGCTCTGGGAACCGACGCCGTGATTGTCCCCGACCGGACGTCTCCCGAACCCTACCACGACTATCAATACCCTTATAAGTTTCGCGGCCTGGCGCCGGTACTCTACGACGACCAGCATGGGACCGTGATCTACCGGATTCCACGGATCTATCCGGGCATCGGCCGCGTTGTGAATCCGTCACAGATCGCCGCCATCGGGCCGGTGCGCGGTGGCGACGATTTTGAGACTCTGTCGCGCTACGTGGCGGTGGTGGAGAATCCGCAGCAGGGCCCAACGCAGGTGACGTGGAGAAGCTTCGACGAGGCGCGGTTACAGGCCCACGTTTCGGCGGGACAAGCGATACTTTTCGAGGAGACCTACGATCCGTCCTGGCGCGCGTACGAGAATGGCCGTTCCGTGCCGATTCGTCCGGAGCCGGTGATGAATTTCATGCTGCTGGCGGCGCCCGAAGGAGACCACGTCATCCAGCTTCGCTTCGAGACCCCCACCGAAAACCAGGTGGGCCGAGTCATTTCCATGCTGGGATTCGCGGTCCTCGCCGGGCTGATCTGGGGCGGTTTTGCGCGGCGTTAGATGGCCCTCTCGATTTTCTCTTTGCGGCTGGCGGAGGCGCGATCGAGCAGCCATTCGAGGGTGGGCAGGGGAGTGCACACGATAAAGATCTGATAGGCAAACAACCGCCTGGAAATCCGAATGAGCAGCTTGTTGACGGCCAGCGCCGTTCTGGCCAGGAATCCATCGCCAAAAACCAGCGGAAACGGAGCCGGCACGCCGCGGACCTCGGTGATGCGATAACCGGACTGTTCGAGCAGCGCTCGGGCGGTTTGAAACGTGAACAGGCGCGTGTGGGTCAGGTCCAGGATTCCTCGCGGCCCATAGTTGAACCAGCCGAACAGCAGGGAAAAACGGGTGACGAAGAAACCGATATTGGCCGTGCTTACGATCACTCGAACCTCGCACGCGCCGGTGTGCGATTCGCGCAGAGAATCCAGAAATCTCTCGGGCGAGCGCAGGTGCTCCACAATATCCAGCAGCAGAACATAGTCGAAGCTTCCGGCGTCGAGCGGGAAATCGCTGGCGTCGAGATCGCAGCGCAGGAAGCTGTCGAGCCCGGTGCCCGGAGGCGGCGGAAACTGATCGACTCCGGTGACCCGGCAGCCTTTGGCCGAGAGCGCGTGGCTGATATAGCCGGCGGCGCAGCCGATATCGGCCACGCGCGACCCGGCCGGAATGCGCTCCAGCGCCATGGTGTGCGGGCTGTCAAAGCCGAGCTTGGGCCGGTACAGCGGGTTGTTTTCGTCCCGCGCGGACACATCGAATTTGCGGTTGTAGAGAATTCCGAAGTCCTGAGCGCGCGAGTAGAGCGTCGCAAGCACCACATCCCACGCGTACCTGAGGCCGTTCACATGGCAGATCTCATCGCCATAGTAGGTGGGAATGGGGAGTTCCTTAATCAGCAGGCGCGCGCGAAAAAACTGGATGATGATTTCGGTATCGAAGTGGAAGTCGTTGGTGTTGCGGTCGAACGGAATGCGGCGCAGCGCATTCACGGAATAGAGCCGGTACCCGGAATGGAACTCGGACAGCGAACTGCGGAGCAGGAAGTTCTGGATGGTTGTGAGAATCCTGTTCCCGGCGTATTTGTACAGAGGCATGCCGCCCTTGAGGGCTCCCAAACGAGTCATCATGCGCGATCCGAAGACCGCGTCCGCCTCTTCATCTAATAACGGCTGAAGCAGGTCGGGCAGGCATTCCGGTTTGTACTGACCGTCGCCATGGACCAGCGCGACAATGTCGAATCGGTTTTGAATGGCGTAGCGGAAACCGATCTTCTGGTTGCCCCCGTATCCCTGGTTGACGGGGTTGTGGAGGACGGTCAACGGGAACGGCGTTCCGGCAGCACCCTCCAGTTCGTGCGCGCGTCCAAACGTGTCGTCGTGGGACGAATCGTCGATGATCAGGATTTCCGTATCGTAACGCGTCAGCGATTCGGGGATTCTGCGCACCACCTCCTGAATGGTGCGCTCCGCGTTGTAGGCGACGATGAAGATCAATACCCGCTTGTTGCGCGCGGAACCGGTCACGTCATCAATTATGCCGCAGACGCTCGCGACGCGTCCCCTTCCGCGGCAAGCGAATACCATGATGGTAAATGGGTACCCGTGCGCGGACCAGCCTTGCCTGTCTCGGTTTGTTCGGTCTCAACGCGGCGATTGTGTGGCCGCTGTTTGGGGTGGAGTACCTCGACGACTTCCAGTCGGTGGAAGGCATCTTCATCACCTTCGGCCGGTTCCTGCTGGACTACTGGCCGCATGCGAGCTGGTTCCCCTGGTTCGACGCGGGCATGCCCTTCGAAAATACCTATCTGCCGCTGGTCTCCTGGCTGGTGGCGGGCGTCGCGCTGCTGGCGCGCTGCTCTCCGGCGCACGCGTTTCATTTCCTGACCGCGTTGTTCTACTCGCTCGGACCGGTGTTTCTGTTTCTGTTCGCGCGAAAGCTCTCCGGCCGCGAGATGCCCGCTTTCCTCGCGGCGCTCGGGTGGTCGCTGCTTTCGCCGTCGTCGGTTGTCCCCGAACTGCTGACGGATATGGGGACGGCGTGGGGTTCGCGCCGCCTGATGAACATCGTCGCGTACGGCGAAACGCCGCACAATGTGGCGGTGTCGCTGTTGCCGCTGGCGCTTCTGCTGATTGCGCGCGCTCTGGACCGCGCGGGCCCGCGCCGGTTCGCGCTGGCCGTCCTCGCGGTGGCCGCGGTGATGCTCTCGAACACGTTCGGGATTGTTGTGGTGGCCATCTCCGCGCTGCTGCTGGTTGCGGTGCGCGGCGATCTTTGCTGGAAGCTGGCCGTCCGCGCCGGCGCCATTCTGGCCTGCGCGTACTTGCTGATCTGCCGCTTCCTGCCGCCGTCGCTGATGCGGCTTATCGCCACCAACGCGCAATCGATTGGCGGCGACTATCGCTTCACCTGGAAGGCCCGGCTGATTGGCGCGGCCTTCGCCGCGGTGCTGGCGGCCTTGTGGGTGGTCACGCGCCGGTGGTCCGATGCGGCGCTCCGTTTTTCCCTGCTCTTTGCGGTCTGCTTCACGCTCATTCCGGTTCTGTATTATTGGCAGGGCATCAGCTTCCTGCCGCAGCCAAACCGCTACCAGGTGGAGATGGATCTGGCCGTGTGCCTGCTGGCCGCATTCGCGCTGGATCGGGTGCTGCAGCGTCTGCCGCGCAAAGTGGCCATTGCCTCCGCTGCGCTGGGCATTGTTGCGTTGGCGTGGGTGACCACGAAGAATTACGAGTTTGCGCGAACGCTGATTCATTCGGTTGAGATCTCGCGGACGGTGGCCTTCCGCGAGGCGCGCTGGATGGGCACGCATCTTCCGGGCGAGCGCGTGCTGGTGGCGGGAGAGAACGAATATTGGTTCAATCTTTTCGCCGACAATCCGCAGTTGAGCGCCGGCCACGATCCTTCGGCGCCGAACTGGAACGAGCGCGTCGCCGTCTATATCATTTACTCGGGCGATAACGCGGGCGATCGGGACGGCCCCATCTCGGTATTCTGGCTGAAGGCGTTCGGCGTGGGCGCGGTGACCGTGGCCGGACCGGGAAGCCGGGACCACTATCATGCCATCGTGCACCCGAGGAAATTCGACGGGCTTCTGCCGCTGGTCTGGCGCGAGAACGACGACTCGATTTACCGCGTACCCCTGCGCTCGTCTTCGCTGGCCCACGTGATTCCGGCGGACGCGGTGGTGCGCCGCCAGCCGAAGCACGGCGTCGATCTCGACCCGGTGCGCGCATACGTGGCGGCACTGGATGATGCATCGCTGCCGCTCGCGCAACTTGCCTGGGACAATCCGGAGCGCGGCCGAATTTCGGCTACGGTCGGCCCAGGCCAGGTGGTGTCGCTGCAGATCAACTACGATCCGGGATGGCAGGCCTGGGTGGACGGCCGCCCGCTGCGCGTGCTACGCGACCAGATTGGGCTGACGGTGATAGAGCCGGACCGGCCTGGGGCCTGCGTGATCGATCTCGAATTCAGCGGTGGAGCGGAACGGCGGATCTGCGGGGCGGTGAGCCTGGCGGCGGTTGTCGTGCTGCTGGGGATGCTGCTTTGGCCGGTGAGTGGGCGGGCACACTAATGCCACGGGAGCGTCGAGGGGCCGGACACCCTTGCGGGCGCCCGGCCAGTGGATGAATCCGGCAACGTGCGGGAGGGTCGAGAGGGGGACCAGTACCAACCGG
>CAYVPZ010000420.1:0-4873 GCA_964453955.1 uncultured Solibacteraceae bacterium
AGCTTTCCGGGGCTCCGATATGGACACGCGCGTCCGGAGCGAAGCTGAACGACTGGCGCCACCACGCGCAGTTCTCGGGCGCGGCGGCGGCTCCCGCCGCGGCGGCAACCCCCACCGTCGGACGCTCACCGGTCATCCCCTCGATGGCTTGCATCAGCGCCGAGGAGATTGCTTCGATGAGCGCGCGATCAGGAGCGGGTTCCGCCATCGTAGCTTCCCTTCTGCGTCGGCCAGCGTTTCTCGATCCAGGAACGCAGCCGCAGGATGGCCTGCGATTTTAGTTGGGAGACTCTCGACTCGTGCAAGTGCACGATTTTGGAGATCTCGCGGAGCGTCAGCTCTTCGTGATAATACAGGCTCAGGACCAGCCGTTCGGTTTCGGGCATGCGGTCGATGGCCTCCGAGAGAAGCCTCTGCAGCTCGGCGCGCTCGACCACCTGCGACGGCCAGTTCTCCTCCTCATCGGAGATATACCGCAGCAGGTCGTGTCCGTCGTCCTCGCCGACGACACTGTCGAGGCTTCCCAGATTGATGCCCCGTATGTCCACCAGCCAGTCGTGATATTCGTCGATGGTCAGATTGAGTTCGGCGGCGATCTCCTCCTCATCGGGCATTCGCTGCAGCCGCTGTTCGATCCGGGCGATGGCCGCTTCGATCTGTTTCGTACGCTTGCGCTGCTGCCGCGGCGCCCAGTCGAGACCGCGCAGGCTGTCCAGAATGGCGCCCCGGATCTTGTACTCGGCGTATGTTTTGAGCTTGACGTTGTGGGCGGGGTCGAAACGGTCGATCGCCGAGATCAATCCAACGATGCCCGTGGAGACCAGATCCTCGAAGTTTACGTTCTCCGGCAGGCGTTCGTGGATGCGCCTGGCGATGAGCCGCACCTGGGGGAGATGTTCGAGGATGAGCTTCTCTCTCTCCTCTTCGGGATTCGCGGCGGAAGCCTCGTAGCAGCGTGTCGCGCGGCTCGATCCCTGACTCACGCCCCCTCCTAAGCCGCGACCCATGACACCCTCGCCGCACCCGGCGCCCTCGACAGAACCAGGTCGGCTATGCGCGCCCCGGTTGCGGGTTCGATATCGTCCGGGACGTGAGAACCGTTCGAGAGGAAGGACGCCGGTTTTCCGGTGCGCACAATCTCGTTCAGCAGGGGACCGTACGTTTCCGTTTCATCCAGCCGGGTGAAAATCAGACCGGCGGGCTTGAAAACGGCGAAGCTGTCGGAGATGCGGCGCAGATCGGCGGCTCGAACCGAGACCGGGAGAACGAGTTGGACTTCCACCCCCTCGGCTTGCAGCCGGCGGGCAATCTGCGCGGCGAGATCCATCTCCGAACCACTGAACCCCGGCACATCGATGAGAATCAGATCCGTCCGCCGCTCTTCCATTACGCGCGCCAGCGACGCGTCGTGAGTCAGGGCGTCGAATCCAACCCCCAGAATCGCGGCATAGGCGCGCAGCAGCTCGCTGCCTCCCACCCGGTACTCATCCATGGCCACCATGTGCACGCCACGGTGCATGGCAATGGCGTAGCGGGCGGCGAGTTTCGCGAGGCAACTGGTCTTGCCCGCTCCCGGCGGTCCCACCAGGGCGACGGCGCGCGGCTTCGCGGCGTTCTCCTCCGCGGGAAAGGCGCGGGTGGCGGCCAGACGCATCACATGCCGATGAACCAGAGCGGAGAATCGCACGCCGTTTCCGGCGATGAAATCCCCGGCGGAAGCCTGACCGGCCGTGCCCGCGTCGCCCACGATCTGCTGGGCGAGTTCCGCGTCCACCTCGGCGGCGAGCAGCAGGGCCAGCGCTTCGCGCACCTGAGGTGGCGCGCCAGGGACCGCCGAAGCGGTTCCGGCCAGCACAATCGACGTCTGCAGCCGTTGCATGCAGCGCTTCAATTCGGCCAGTTCTCCGGCCATCTTCTGCACGTCGGCGCTCGCTCCATGTTCCTTTGCGGAACGTTCCGCTCGGGCCGGCGGCGGGGCGGACGCTCCTTCGTCTTCCGGGAGGAGCGCGCAGACTACTTCATACTCGCCGAGCTGCTTCGCATCGGGCGTGGTCCGGCGCGATTGAACAAGCACCGCTTCCGGCCCAAACTCCCTGCGCGCGTCGCTCAGCGCCTCTTCGACCGAACCCGCGAAAAACGATTTCAGCTTCATCCCCGTGCACCTCTCCCCAATCGTCGATGGGTCATCGAATTGTTCCCAGTGCGATCACCTTCACGCCGGGCGGAATCTCGCCGTGCGAGAACACCGTCAGGTTGGGCAGGGACGCCTCGGTGATCTGACGCAGAAAATACCGCGATCCGGAACTGGCCAGAACCACCGCCGGATTCTCCGGCGGACCCACCTGTGCGGCCACGCGATCCAGAACGTCCCGTATACGCTGCGGCGACATGTTCAGGTGGCTGGAAGACTCCCCGTGCTCGATCGCCGATTCGATCGCCTGTTCCAGCGGTGAATCGACAATCCAGGCGGCCAGGTCTCCCTGTGGATTCAATTGCGGTTTGACCAGCAATCGCCGGATCGATTGCCGTACGTACTCGGTGAGCAGCACGGTGTTTCTGGTGATGCCGGCCGCCTCTCCCAGCGCTTCCACAACGGTCACCGAATCCCGAATCGAAACTCGCTCGCGCAGCAGATTCTGCAATACCTTATGCACTGCCACCAGAGGGAGCAATTTCGGAACCAAATCCTCGATCGCTTTGGGATTCTCTTCGGCGACACGATCCAGGAGTTTTCTCGCGTCCTGCCGCGAGAGCAGCTCGTGGGCGTACCGGCGTATTACTTCTCCAAGATGGGTCCCCACCACGCTGGTGGAGTCGACCACCGTGTAGCCGGCCCGTCTGGCGGCCTCGGCATTCTCCGATGTGACCCAGAACGCAGCGATGCCAAACGCAGGCTCCCGCGTGGGCGCGCCATTGATGGGAACGGCGCCCTCGCCAGGACTAATCGCGAGGTCCATGCCCTGGGGCAGCTCGAAGCGTGAGACCTCCACGCCCTTTATGGAAATCGCGTATTCGCGCGCGCGCAGCGAAAGATTATCGGCAACTCGAACCGGCGGCAGGATGTAACCCAGCTCGGAGGCGAGCTGGCGGCGGAGGTTGCCGATGCGCCGGAGCAGCGGAGAGTTCTGTCCGCCCTCCACAAGGTAGATGAGCCCGAGGCCCACTTCCACCGCCAGCGGCTCCACCTTCAGCAGATTCTCCACGTTCTCCCGGGCTGCGGGCGCGGACGGCGCGGATTTGGTTTCCATGGCCGCGGCTTTTTTTCGCAGCCTCCAGCCCAGCGCTCCGGCGGCGGCTCCGAGCACCAGAAACGGGATCTTGGGAAGCCCGGGGAAAGCCGCCATCGCGATCAGCACGCCCCCCGCCAGCAGGATGGGTTGCGGATTGGCGAAGATCTGCGTGCGCACGTCCGCGCCCAGTTTGGAATCCGAACTGGTGCGGGTGACGATCAGACCTCCCGAAATGGAAATCATGAGCGCCGGTATGACCGTCACCAGACCGTCCCCAATGGTCAGAACCGTATAGGTCTGGAGCGCCTGGCGAAGCTCCATGTTGTGCTGCAGGACCCCGATCAGGAAACCGGCGATGATATTGATCCCCGTAATCAGGATGCTGGCGACGGCGTCCCGCTGGGTGAAGCGCGACGCTCCGTCCATGGCTCCGTAGAATTCGGCCTCCGCGACCAGTTGCCGGCGCCGCGAGCGGGCCTCGTGCTCGTCGATCAAACCCGCGTTCAGGTCGGAGTCGATGGACATCTGTTTGCCGGGCAGCGAGTCCAGAGTGAAACGCGCGGTCACCTCCGAGATGCGCACCGCGCCATGGTTGATCACGACATACTGAATGGCGATGAGCACCAGAAAGATCACCACGCCGATCACGTAGTTGCCGCCGACCACAAAGGCGCCGAATGCCTGAATGACCTCGCCCGCGGCGGAGGTTCCGGAGTTCCCGTTCAGCAGGATCAGACGCGCGGAGGAAATGTTCAGCGACAGTCGAAACAGCGTCATCAACAGGAGCGTGGTGGGGAAAATGCTGAAGTCCGCCGGCTTGGTGATGTACATGGCCACCAGCAGCACGATCACCGACATGGTGATGTTGGCGCTGATCAGGACATCGAGGAAAAACGAAGGCAGCGGGGTGACCATGGCCAGGATGATCGCCAGCACGGCAATCGGTATGGCCATTTCCGCCCAGTTCGCGTTCTTCAGCCCGCTGAGCGCTCGGGTCTGGGCAGCGCCGCCGTGCCCGGTCGCGCGCCGGGGCGCCTTTGCCGCCGGCCTCGACGCCGCAGGCGTCTGCCCGCCGATCGCCGGTATTTGTGCCGGGCCCGCGGCCATGGTCAGGACCTCCCTCTAGGCTGCATGAGGCGATAAATATAGGCCAGAATTTCGGCAACCGCCCGATACAGGTGAGCCGGGATTTCCTGGCCCACTTCCACGTGCTTGTACAAAGCCTGTGCGAGCGGTTGATTCTCCACGATGGGGACGGAATGACTCATGGCAATCTCGCGAATTCGGCGCGCCAGGTAATTCCGCCCTTTAGCCACCACCCTTGGCGCGGTCATGGCCGACATGTCGTAACGGATGGCCACGGCATAATGAGTCGGGTTCACGACGACCGCGGTCGCGGTGGGAATCTCCTTCATCATGTGGCGGCGCGCCAGATCTCTCTGAATGCGGCGAATCCGGCCCTTGATCTGGGGATTCCCCTCGGTTTCCTTCACTTCATCGCGTATTTCCTGTTTGCTCATGCGCAGGCCCCTCAGGTGGCGGCGCTTCTCCCGGACGAATTGAAGCAGCCCGATCACCCCGGCGATCGACGCGCATTTCCACAGCAGGCTCGCCAGCGCCGCGCGGACGGCGGCCCACGAGTT
>CAYVPZ010000421.1:0-4866 GCA_964453955.1 uncultured Solibacteraceae bacterium
AAGCTCGCCCTGGGCGAAACCGGAATTGAACAGTTGATTTGCGGCGGCGGTGGCATCCACGGCGCTGCCCAGGACGCCCGGCGCAAGGGCCGTGCCCCCTACGTTGCCCAGCAGCCCCCCCGTGAAGGTCTTTGAGTAGGGCGGATTCGCGCCCACCAGATCGACAACGCTGCCCGGCAGAAGGTCGCTGAACAGGCCAAACCCGCTGCGCAGCACCGTGTGTGGAGCGATCTGCCAGGCAATAGCCGTTCTGGGCTGCAGAATTGCCAGGGGCGTGGCGGCGAAAATCGTCCCCTGCTGCGTTTGAATCACCTGGTTCAGCGGCTGATTGACGTTGTGGGAAATGGAATCAAACGACCCGGCCAGGCGCGCTACGTCGTCATGCGGGTTTAAAGGATTCGAATTATAGGTATCGCGAAGGCCGACTGTCCAGGTAAATGTGCGCGTAATTCTCCATGTGTCCTGCGCGTAAAAGTCCAGATTCAGGAAATTATAGGGCTGCGAATCGGCCAGCGGGAAGGTTTCCGAAGCCGTTGATGCAACGCCGTAAATGAATTGCGGCAGGGTCGCGTATGTGACCAGCGGCACCGTGCCTTCGCCGAAATCATAGTCGTTCAGACGGAAGATGCGGCTGTTCGTGCCGAAGCGCAGCTCGTGCGCGCCGGCGGTCCAGGCCAGATTGTCGTTGATGAAGAAGCGGGCGGCGCGCCGGCCCTGCACCCACGTGTTGTCCAGCCCTCCGAGCGTGGTGAACGGTGCATTGGCGCCGCTACCCTGAAGGACGATGGGAAACGCCGCCAGGGTCTGTTGCATATCGGCGGGGCCGAACAAGCTGGCGTACCAGGAGAACGCGGGGTTGAAGTAGTTCACCAGATGCCCCGAGAACACGTGCGTATAGCCCGACGCGAATGAGTACAGAGGCTGCGAGGAAACGGCGTCGAACAGCGGGTTGATGGGATCGGTGTAAGCATCTGCAACACCGGTGTCGGTCTGTAAGCGGAACCAGGCCATGTTCGCGGGGTCGATGTTGTAGTCGATGCGCGCCGTTTGCACCTGCTCATGATCGTCGCTGGAATGGGAAACGCTCTGGCGGTTCGCGCACCCGTTGCCATTGGGTGGACTGCCAGCGGCGGCGGCCCCGTCGTTGTTGAAGGGACAGCCGAGCACCGCGAGAGGAGTCCCCGCGGTATTGCCGTATAAGGAAAACATCTTCTGGTAGAACGGCACCAGTTGGGGCGCTGGTTGATACATCGATCCGGTTATGGAATCCACACCGCCACGGGGCAGTTGATCGAGAACATAGTTTTCGAATGCCGGGGTTGGCACCGTCGTGGCACTGACGATGGGCAGCGCAATCCTGACCCATTCGGAATCGAAGAAGAAGAACAGCTTGTCGTGGAGAATGGGGCCTCCCAAACTTCCTCCGAAATGATTCACGGTGGAGCGCGGCTGGTGGTTTTCGGGCGTTGCGTTCGTGAAGAAATTCGCCGCATTGAATCGGGAGCCGTTCCACAGCTCGTACAGGTTGCCGTGAAACTGGTCGGCCCCGGATTTCGTGACGTAGTTGACCTGAGAGGCGCCATAGCGGCCCTGGTCGACCGCGTAGGAGAGAGTATTGACCGTGACCTCAGCGATGGAATTCAATCCGAGCACGAGATTGGTCGCGAGGCCGCTATTCAGATTTGTCAACGGATCGTTTGTCTCCAGGCCATCGACGATGTAGCCGTTGGAAAGGGAAGGCAGACCATTGAACTCCACGTTGCCGTAGCCGTTCGTCCCGGCGACGAAGTCGTTCCCACTGCCCGCGGTATTGATGAGAGCGCCGGCGGCGAACTGCAGCGGCCAGGTCAGGTCGCCGCCCGGATTCGGAAGGTCCTCGATAGACCGGGCCGTCAGGGTGGTGGAGGAATTGGGATTCTCCGGGTTGATCAGCGGTGCCTGCTCGGTAACCAGAACCGCTTCGCTCGCCGAAGCGATGGTCAGCTTGAAATCCACGGTTTGCCTTTGCCCAAGCGCGGCCGGCACGGAGTCATGCCGCTGCACGGCAAACCCGTCTGCCTCGGCTTTCACCGAGTACACGCCCGGCTTGAGCTGAGGAAAGCTGAACCGCCCCGATTCGTCTGTCTCCACGGATCGCTTGAGGCCATTCTCCGCGCTGGTGACGGTGACCGTCGCGCCTGAGATCGCCGCGCCGGTTGGATCGGTGACCGACCCGACAATCGCGCTGGTGGTCTCGCCCTGGGCCAGCACGGGCACGGGCGCCGCTAAGGTGGCGACGAGGATAACCAGCCGGCAGAGCCTCGATTTAGGCGAGGCTAATTTAGTCATTCCTAAATATAGCCGCCCGATCCTTTGCCGTCAAGCACTCGATTGCCAGGCTGCGGCCGTCAGAGTACGCTAGCGTGTAGTGCCATTGAGGACCCATGGGCCGTACAACACGGAGTCGGTGGACGACTATTTGAAGGCGATCCTGGAGTTGGGCGGCCCCGTACTGGAACGGGTGACCGGCAATGCCCTCGCCCAGCACCTGGGTGTCCGCGCCGCTTCCGTCACCGGCATGTTGCAAAAGCTGGCGGCACAGAAGCCGCCGTTTGTGAAATACGAGAAGCACCACGGCGCGCGGCTCACCGCGGCGGGGAAGATGCGCGCACTGGAGGTTCTTCGCCACCACCGCTTGCTGGAGCGATTCCTGCACGATTTCCTCGACTACTCGTGGGACGAGGTGCACGACGAAGCGGAACGGCTGGAGCACTTCATCTCCGAACGGCTGGAGGATCGCATCGCCACGAAACTGGGCGATCCGGAAACCGATCCGCACGGTCACCCGATCCCCGGGCGGAGCGGCGCGCTTCCCGCCCGCCAGGAGGTGCTGTTGTCCGGATGGGCATGCGGGATTCCCGCCGTAATCAGCAGCGTTTCCGACCGCGATGGCGCGGCGTTGCGCGAGATGACCCGTCTGGGGCTGAAACCAGGTGTCGCGATTACCGTGGAAGCGGGAATGCGCAACGCCTCGTTGCGGGTCAGGATCGGCGGACGCACCGAGGCGATCCGCCTGAGCCAGGCTCTGGCGTCGGGAATCTCCGTGAGCGCCGGCCTCAACGAATTGTAGTTATCCCAATGCTGGTCACATTGCGCTTCTCCGCAATGGGACACACGGCGAAAGCCGCGTTTTTGCCCGGCTGCGAGGAGACGCGGCTTGTCGCCGCGTGTCCCGGTTTGCCAGGCCGACTTTAATTCTTGCCCTTCGCCAGCAGCCGATCCACCGACAGCGCACCGGAGCCGAGCACCATGATTGCCAGGGCCATGGCGATGACCAGCAAGTGGAATTCGTACCCTTCGCCCTTCTGCGTTCCGTACCAGTTCATGAACAGGCCGTTCGCGAGATTCACTTTGAAAATCGCCACCAACATTGTGCACAGGATGCCAAACGCGGCCACCCGGCTGAGCAGCCCCACAATCAGACCGATTCCGCCCAGAAACTCGGCGGCGATGGCCAGCACCGTCAACGGCGCCGGAATGCCCATGTAAGCGTGGAACGAGTCCAGGGTTTTCGAGAAGCCGGAGCCTCCGAACCATCCCAGCGCTTTTTGCGCGCCGTGCACGAAGAAGATAAACCCGAGCACCAGACGCAGGATGGTGGGGGCAAAACTGTTACTGGTCTTGAATAAGCTACTCATTTGTTACGCTCCTTCCGTAGTTTCGGCTTCCGCCGATTTGCCCAGCTTTCGCAAAAGCCGGATGGCCATGGTCCGCTCTTTTCCGCTGAGACCCCTGGTGGCCGCTTCGATATCGGCGCTATGCCGGACGAAGGCGTCCTCAATCATACGACGCCCCTCGGGGGTCAGGTGAACCACCCGGGTGCGCCGGTCCGCTGCCTCCACCTCGCGCCGCACCAGGCCCCGTCCCTCCAGACGGTCGATGGCGGTGGTGGCCGACCCGCTGGTCAGCGGCACTCGGGCGCCGATGGTGTTCACCGGCAGCGGGCCTTTGTGCAGCAGGATCTCGAGGATCGCGAAATCGGAAAAGCACAGGCCCAGAGCGCCGATGCTCGCGTTGGCGCGGCGTTCGATGGCCCGATACGCCTTCATCAGCACCAGCCACAGATGCACTCCCGAGGGGTTCGGCTCATCGCTCACGCCTGTAGAGATTCTTGACGTCAAGAGAAAGTTGCAGGAACCAGTACTGTTGCCGGCAAGGTACCAGGAGGGTACCGGTTGTTTGGGAGTCTGAATTGGAATAGAATTACCGGCATTCTCCCAGTTGGAGGTGCGCATGCACAAAATCAACAACGGCCGCCTGATCCTCGCTGGGATCGTCGCGGCTGTGATCCTCGACATTCTCGAGTACCTCGTCAACGGCGTCCTGCTCGGCAGCGCGTGGGCCGATTCCCTGAAGGCCAACGGCCTGGCCCCGATCAGCATAAAAGGAATCATCGCGTTCAACGTGTGGACCGTGCTGGTGGCTTTCCTCGCCATCTGGCTGTACGTGGCCATCCGCCCGCGATTCGGCCCCGGCCCGAAGACCGCGCTGATTTCCGCCGCGGTGGTCTGGGTGCTCGGCTGGCCGCTGGGTATGGTGGCGCCCCTGGCCATGCATGTGGTCCCCAGAACCCTGGCGATCAACAGCTCCCTGCTGGGAATCCCGGAGATGGCGATTGCGATTCTGGCGGGGGCGGCCCTCTACAAAGAGGAGCCGGTGGAGGCCGCGCGGGTGGTCACGGCCACGGCATAGCCCGCGTCAGCCGCGCAGGTCCGCGAACGCTTCTTCGATCTCCCGCTTTGCCTGGGGGGAGGGCGGCGTCAGCGGCAGCCGTGGCGGACCGCCATAATAGCCTTCGAGGTCCATCGCGTATTTCAGACCGGGAAT
>CAYVPZ010000422.1:0-4866 GCA_964453955.1 uncultured Solibacteraceae bacterium
CGGTGTCTTTGGGGCGTCGGAGTATTTTCGCTCCTGGGTCAACTACTACGCCGGCGGCGACCTCGGCTTCTGGCAGTTCGTCAGCCTTCGTCTGGTGGGCTATTACGTCACCGCGCTGAACAACGGCGCTCTGCTGGTGCAGAGAATCGATCCCACGGGCGCTCCCTTCTGCACGCTGCATCTGGCGTGGCGGCTGCCGCTGTTGAGCGGCATTGCCGATGCCCTGTACCCCAACCTTCCCATGGCGCTGCAGGATGGCCCGTACCTGATCTACCTGGCCAGGGAGGCCAATCCCGAATTCAACAACGGCGGCGGCTTCCTGCTGCCCACGCTCGATTTCGGGTTCACCGGCGCGCTGCTGTACTGGCTGCTCTGCGGCCTCGTCTGCGGCGTGCTGTACCGCCTCTTCCAGCAGAAACGCCCGCTCGGGCTGATGCTCTACCCGGTGTTGTTCATCGGGATCATCGAGCTGACCCGCATTATCTACTGGGCCGAAGGGCGCATGTTTCTGCCCGTCTGCGTGCTCGCCGCACTGGCTCTGGGCTGCGCCTACCACGCCAGACGCTATCGAATCTGGCCGGAGAACCCCGCATGGCAGCCATCGCACTGAACGCCCGCTTCTACTCGCACGTGCCCACGGGCATGCAACGCTACGGTCTGGAAATGACCAGGCGGTTCGGCGCGGAGCTGGACGTGGTGCGGCCCCACCGCCCCCTGCGCGGCGCCGAAGGACACCTGTGGGAGCAGTTGTACCTGCCGGCGGCCTCGCGCGGGCGCCTGCTGTGGAGTCCCAACAACACCGGCCCGCTGGCGGTTTCCCGCCAGGTCTGCACCATTCACGACATCATCCCCATCGACCGCCCGGAGTGGTTCAGCCCGCGCTTCGCGGCCTGGTACCGCTGGCTTCTTCCCCGGCTTGTCCATCGCGTGCAACACATCATCGCGGTCTCCGAGTTCACGCGGCGCCGGCTCATGGAGCGCTTCGGCGTGGCGCCCAACAAGATCTCGGTGGTCTGGAACGGCGTGGATGCGCAGTTCACTCCCCAACCCGAACAAGCCATCGCGGAGATGCGCCGCGCACTCGGCATCCACAGCCCGCGCTATCTGCTCTCCACCGGTTCGCGCGATCCCCGAAAGAACCTGAGCGGGCTGCTGGAGACATGGCGCCGCATTCTTCCGCAATTACCCGACGACCTGGAACTGGTGCTGATCGGCCGCGAAGAATCGTCCCTAGTCTTCTCCAGGGCGAAGGCCGGCCAGACTCCTCCGAGGGTGCGCTTCGCCGGTTACGTCAAACAGGAACAACTGCCCGCGCTCTACTCGGGCGCCCTGGCGCTGATCTACCCGTCGCTGTACGAGGGCTTCGGCCTGCCACCGCTCGAAGCCATGGCCTGCGGTACGCCGGTGGTTACCTCGGCGGTCACTTCGCTCCCGGAAGTGGTGGGGGACGCCGCCGTTCTGGTGGACCCGGAAAACACGGATTCCATCGCCGAGGGCGTGCGCCGCATCGTCGAGTGCGCGGACCTGCGCCGCCAGCTTCGCGCCGCCGGCCTCGACCGCGTGCGCGAGATCACGTGGGACCGCTCGGCCACCCGGACCCGGCAAGTGCTGCAGGAGCAGCTATGAGGAACGCCCCGTGAAAGTTCTTCTGCTGATCACCCGCGCCGAACTCGGCGGCGGCCAGACCCACGTGCTCGATCTGCTGCAGGGATTCCGCGAGCGCTTCGACGTGGAGCTGGGCACGGGCGAACGCGGATTTCTCACCGAAGCGGCCGAGGAATTAGGGATTCGCTGGCACCTGCTGCCGGATCTGGTGCAGCCCATGCGCCCCGCCCAGGATATCCGGGCCCTGTTCGAGTGCTATCGCCTGATTCGTTCCGTGCGGCCCGACGTGGTCCACACGCACACGTCAAAAGCCGGCGTCATTGGACGCGCCGCGGCGCAACTGGCCCGCGTGCCGTCAGTCTTCACCGCGCACACCTGGTGCTTCGCGGAGGCCACCTCCTGGACGTGGAAAGCGGTGGGTATTCCGCTGGAGCGCCTGGCCGGCCTCTGTGCATCGCGCATCATTACGGTTTCCGATGCGAACCGGGCACTGGCCCAGCGCCACCACATTGCCAGGCCGGACAAGTTCGTCACCGTGCACAACGGCATTGCCGATTGTCCCTGGCGGGCGCAGCCCGGCTCCGGCGCCGTTCCGCGCATCGTCATGGTGGCGCGCTTCAGCGAGCAAAAAGCCCAGTCCCTGCTCATCGACGCGGTGGCCGGGATTCGCCAGCCATTCCGGCTTCTGCTGGTGGGCGACGGGCCCGCACGTCCCGCCGCGGAAGCCCAGGTGGAACGGCTCGGCCTCGGCCAGAGGGTGGAATTCGCCGGTAATCGCCTGGATGTTCCCCAGATCCTCGCCACCTCTCATGTCTTCGCGCTCTTCACCAGGTGGGAAGGATTTCCCATCAGCATTCTGGAAGCCATGCGCGCCGGCCTGCCCGTCGTCGCCTCCGACGTGAACGGGGTGCGTGAGGCCGTCGCCGACGGGTTCACCGGCTTCACCGTGCCAGCCGGAGACGTGGCCGCGTTCCGGCATCGGCTGGAGCTGCTGCTGCGCGATGCCACGTTGCGGGAGCGCATGGGAGCCGCCGGACGCCGGCGCTTCGAGCGGGAATTCACGGTCGGCCAAATGTTGCAGCGGGTGGCCGAGGTGTACCGCGCGGCCGTTTGGCCGAGGCTCGCGCCACTCGCCACCGGCGCCCCCGCAACCGCCCACCGGACCACTGCGGCCTGACGGTACCAGCGGGACATTACTTTCGCGGAAGGGTACTGAACCGATGTCTCATAGTAACCCCCGTATTATTCCCGTAACCTGGAACTGGGCTTTGGTAAACGACAGATATCACTCATTTCTATGCTGACGGAAACCGACAGGCAACTTCTCCGGGACTGGAACCGTACGGACTCACCGTACCCTCGCGAGCTCTGCATTCACGAGGTGTTCGAGCGTCAGGCGGCGAAAACGCCGGGGGCCACCGCGCTTGTTTTCAACGACGTTCGCTGGACCTGGGGCGAGCTGAATTCCCGGGCGAATCGAATCGCCTCTCACCTGCGCGATCTCGGCGTGGTGCGCGACTCGCTGGTCGCGCTGCTGATGGAGCGCTCGCCGGAAACCGTTGCCGCATTGCTGGGCATTCTCAAAGCCGGGGGCGCGTATGCGCCTCTCGATCCCACCGATCCTTCCTCCCGGATTCAGGCTTTGCTCGACGATCTTCGTCCGGTGGCTGTGCTGGCCGAGCCGGCGCTGGCGCGGCACGCCGGCGATTTCCCGGCGCCGGTGATCGACACCGCGACGATTGCGGGCAACACGGAAGCTAACCCGGACAACGTCACCTCGCCGGACGGCCTCGCCTACGTCATGTTCACGTCCGGCTCAACCGGCGCGCCGAAAGGCGTCATGGTGGAACATCGCGCGGTTGTACGGCTGGTACAGAACACCAACTACGCTTCCTTTGACCCTCGCCAGGTGTTCCTTCTCCTCGCGCCGCTGCCCTTCGACGCGTCCACGCTGGAAATCTGGGGCCCTCTGTTGAATGGCGCGGTGCTGGCCATCATGCCGCCCGGACTGCCCACCCTCGCCGGTATCGCGCAGGCGCTTCGACGGCACCGGGTCACCGCGCTGTGGCTCACCGCGGGCTTGTTCCACGCCATGGTGGATCAGCAGCTCGAAGCTCTCACCGGGCTGGAGCAGTTGACCTCCGGCGGCGACGTTCTCTCCCCGCCGCACGTGCGCCGGATTCTGGACGCGGCGCCGGGCATCCGCCTGATGAACGGCTACGGGCCCACCGAAGGCACCGTATTCACCTGCTGCTACACCATCCCGCACGACCATCCGGCTGGCGCGCCGGTTCCCATCGGGAGGCCCATCGCGAATACCACGGTCTGGATTCTCGACGAGCACGGACAACCGGTGGCCCCCGGGCAAACCGGCGAGCTCTATACCGGCGGCGACGGCATTGCGCGAGGCTACCTCAACCGGCCCGAACTCACCGCCGAGCGGTTTCTGAAAGACCCATTCTCCGATCGCCCCGGCGCGCGACTTTATCGCACCGGCGATCTGGCGAGGTTTCGCGAGGATGGCGTGGTGGAGTTTCTGGGCCGCGCGGACAAGCAGGTGAAGCTGCGTGGGTTTCGCGTCGAACTGGGCGAGATCGAAATCGCGCTGAACCAGCACAGTGAAGTCAGCCAGTCGGCAGTGGCCATGAAAGAGGGCCGCTCCGAACAGAAAAGCCTCATCGCCTGGGTGGTTCCGCGCAACGGGACCCGGCCCGCGGCGGCCGATCTGCGAGCTTTTCTCGGCGGCAAGCTCCCGCCGTACATGATTCCCGCGCACTTCGTGGTGGTGGACACGCTGCCGCTGAACGCCAATGGGAAAGTGGATCGCCGCGCGCTGGCCCAACTCAACGGCGGCGAGCCGGCCGCACCGTCCGCGCGCACCGAGGTGGAGCGGATCATCGCCGAGACCTGGGAGCAGGCGCTGGGCGTGAAACTGCCCAATCCCGATGCGGCCTTCTTCGATCTGGGCGGAAACTCGCTGCAGGTGCTGCAGGTACACGGGCGGCTGGAGGCGCGGCTGCGCACGACCATCGATATTTCCGACCTGTTTCGCTATCCAAGCATTCGCTCTCTCGCCGGTTTCCTGGCGGCTCGCTGCGAGAATTCGAATGCCTCGCCGGGCCGTCCTGAGCCCCGGTCCAGTGGGCGCGACATCGCCATCGTGGGCATGGCTTGCCGCTTTCCGGGTGCGAAGAACGTTGCCGAGTTCTGGGAAAACCTGAAAAACGGCGGCGAGTCCATCACCCACTTCAGCGACGACGA
>CAYVPZ010000423.1:0-4863 GCA_964453955.1 uncultured Solibacteraceae bacterium
ACGGTTGTTCGATCCGGATAGATTCCGATGACCGATGTATTCCTTGCCATTTCGTGTTCCTCCTTAAGGAAGCGTCGCGTCGTGTCTGTGCACGATCCGGGCCAGGCGCGGGAAGAGCGCCGCGACGCGAAACGCGGGGGCAGGGCGGTACGCACAGGTGCAGAACTTGCGTTTGTAATGCACATTTGGCGGAGCGAAGAGGCTGGACTGCCTCGCGCTGAGAGCGCCCAATTGGGCACCGGATTGCTTGCTTGAGAAGACTGATGAGGAGGCCGCGGTGAACAAGGCGCTTGGAATCGTCCTGGTTGCGCTTGGTTTGTTCGGCCTTGCGTGGGGAGGTTTCACGTACACGACCAGGGAAAAGGTGGTGGACATCGGACCGATTCACGCTACTCGCGACAAAACACATCATGTGCCGCTGCCTCCGATCGCCGGTGCAGTGGCGCTCATTGGGGGCATCGTGCTCCTGGTAGTACGGAGGAAGGAATAATCTCCGTCCAAAGTTAGAAGAAAAGGAAATCTACGATGTTGATACTGCTTATCATTGTGTTGCTGGTCCTGGCTTGCAGCGGCGGTTATTATGGCCACAGCCGCTGGGGGACCGGTGGGGGCGCGGGCATAGGGCTGGGCACCGTATTAGTGGTCCTGCTGGTGGCGTGGATGCTCGGCATTTTCCACTAAGCCGCACCGTTTTCGAATGAATCGCCAATAGGAGAAAACATGAATTGGGATCAAATTGAAGGTAAGTGGAAACAGTTTACCGGCTCTGCCCGCGAGCGCTGGGGGAAACTCACCGATAACGACTGGGAAACAATCGCCGGCAAGAAGGACCAACTGGTCGGGCGAATTCAGGAACGGTACGGCGTGGCCAGAGCGGAAGCCGAACGACAGGCCGATGCCTGGTCGCGCGCACTGACAGAATCCGACCACGAAAGCCACGCTGCCACTCGCCTCTAGCAGCCTGTGGCGGAAGCCATTCTGCCGCCGGTTTCGCCACGGGCCGCTGGACGCGTTTAAGCGGAGTAGGAGACGATGAGCTTGCAAACATGCGTGCGCGCTCTCATTGCGATCTCTGTCCTGATCTCGGGGCTCGTGGAGACGCTGGGCGCCACCGGTCTGGTGGTGGAGTTATCGCCTGCCCATCACTGGGGACCTGGGGTTCACAGCCTGGCGGTCAGCGGCCCTCTGCTGATGGCAGGGGCCGCCTTGCTCGCGTCTGGCCGAAAGACGCGCTGGGTGTTGAGCATCCTCGGGTGCTACGTTCTGCTGGTCAGCGTTTTGGGAGATCTGCCGCTCGTCTTCAACCCGAATGTTGGCGGGAGCGCGATCATCTAACTGCTCATCAATCTGGCGGTCCTGAGCGGAATCGTGTATTGGCTTCACTGCGACCGGAAACCGACCGGCCACCGGGCAAAACGTGCACTTTCCATGGTAAATTCTGCACCCACTTTATGAGCCGGGCTGCTGGCTTACCAGGATTCGTCCGGCCACCGGCGCTATTCGCAGCAGGTCCTGCATGACCGGCGGCAACATCTGCATGAGTCTGCGGTCGATCCATTCTGAAAGGCTGGATTTCGAGGGGTTTTCGCTTTGGCGTCCAATCTGCCTATAGTCTGGCGACATCGAAAGGAGATCGATGACGACATGAAACACTTCCGAAGTATTGCATTCGCGGCCTTCGCCGGTTGTATCGGCTTTGCGCTGCTGCCCAGCCTTCAGGCTGATGAGTGGAACAAGAAAACTCTGCTGACGGTCAGTGAACCGCTTGAAGTGCCCTCCTGCTGCACACCCACGCACACGGTGATACTGCAACCGGGCGAGTATGTCATAGCGCTGGTGGATTCCGCCACGGACCGGCACATCGTCCGGATCTTCGATAAGGATCAGAAGAACGTCATCACGACGATCCTGGCCATCCCGAACTATCGCCTGCATCCAACCGGAAAAACGGTCTTCGGATACTGGGAAGTACCCGCCGGGCAGCCCAGCGCGCTTCGCGCATGGTTCTATCCGGGCGACAATTTTGGCCAGGAGTTCGCATATCCGAAGGAAGCGGCTGCGCAGATTGCGGCCTTCGTGAAGATACCCGTCCCCGCAATGACAATGGAGACGGTAGCCGTGGAGGATCTGAAGACGGCGCCGCTCGTGGTTGTGGATGAAACCGGCAAAACCGCCGAATTGACCCCGACCGCGTCTGAGCCTGCCGCCGCAGTGGAAGCCGCGCCGGTCGCGACGCAGACGGCCGATCGGGCCGTTGAGCCCGAAACACCCGCGCCAGCACAGACCCTGCCCCATACCGCCAGCTTTCTGCCGCTTATCGGCCTGGCCGGACTAGTGTCGTTGGCCGTGTTCGCCGCCCTTGGATTCATCTCCAGGCGCCGGCGTCTCTGTCAGGTCTGAACCGGCAGCGGAAATCACCCGTGGTCCTTGCTGATGGGCCACGGCGCGGGGGAGTTACCGTGCTACGAAACACTTTCATCCTTGTACTCGCCGTGGCCGCGCGGACGCTCCCTGCGCAGGCCCCCGCCGTTGAAGCGTCCGAGCAACCATTCAAGATCACTGCAACCGCGGACCTTGTGCTTCTGGACGTGAGCGTCAACAACGCGGCGGGTGGGCACATTCCGAATTTGAGCAAGGAAGATTTCCGGGTTTATGAAAATGGCCGGCTGCAAACGATAACCCGGTTCGGCAGCGACGACGTCCCGGTTACGGTGGGCCTGGTAATCGACACCAGCGGGAGCATGCGGCCGAAGTACGGGGATGTCGTCATGGCGGCGGTGACGCTGATTCGAGCAAGCAATCCTCTGGACGAAGTGTTCGTCGTGAATTTTGGAGACCGCGTCAGCTACGGTCTTCCCGAAGGCGTTCCCTTTACGGACGACCTGAGCCGGCTTCGGGCAGCCCTCCTGCTGGGCGCGCCCGCGGGCCGGACAGCTCTCTACGACGCCATCTTATCTTCCCTGCATCATCTTGAGCAGGGCAAGCGCGACAAGAAGACCCTGGTGCTGATCAGCGACGGGGGCGACAACAGCAGCACCCACGGGTCCGAGGAAGTCATGCGCGCCGTTCGCGAGTCCCGCGCCACCATCTACACCATCGGGATTTTTGACGAGGACGATCATGACCGTGACCCGGCGGTGTTGAACCGGCTCGCCCATGTGAGCGGCGGAGAAGCCTTTTTCCCCTTGCAACTTGCCCAGGTCACCGCCATCTGCCGGCAGATCGCCACCGACATTCGCACCCGCTACACCGTGGCCTACGTTCCGATCCGCTCCGGCGAACCGGGTTCCCTGCGGAAGATCAAAGTGACCGCGTCGACACCCGCCGGGCGCCGGCTGGTGGTTCACACGCGCACCAGCTATTCCCTCCCGGACAGCAACCAGTCTGGCGAAGCGAGCCGGAAAGTGGGCTTGTGAAACTTCGCATTGTCCTCTCGACAACCGTCCGTCGGGCCTTGGTCCGGTACCTCTTCCTGGTTCTTGCGATCGCCTGCCTCGGCGTCTACGGCTATGCGTATCTCGAGCGGGCCATGTACCAAACCTGGGAAAGCCGGGAATTCGACCGGGCACGGGAGCGCACTGCCCCGGTGGTGACCTCCTCCAGCGGACAAATCAAACCGATCAGCCGCGTGGTGCGCCCTCTCCGCAAACCCCTGCCGTGGTCTGATTCTTCATCCGCGGTCATCGGGCGGCTCTCGGTTCCAAGACTGCATCTTTCCGCCATGGTGCGCGAAGGAACCGATGGAAAGACCTTACGACTCGCGATAGGCCACATCTCTTCCACGGCGCTGCCCGGGCAAGCCGGAAACGTGGGCGTGGCGGGCCATCGCGATTCGTTCTTTCGCCGGTTGAAAGACTTGAAGAACGGGGATGAGATCGATTTTTCAACGCTGCATGGCGATTTCAAGTACGTAGTCGAATCGCTTGTCGTTGTCGAGCCGGACGACCTGGCGGTACTCGCCCCTTCCTCTGATAACGTTTTGACCATGGTGACCTGTTATCCCTTTTTCTATATCGGCAACGCGCCGAAGCGCTTTGTGGCCCGGGCCCGGCAGGTCTTACCAGAAACACTGGCAACTGTGGAATGATTGGAGGAGCGGCTAGCTTGGAAAACGCTTCGAATGGCCACGTAGCCCGGATTCTTGTCATTGAAGACAACGGCTCGGACGTCTTTCTTCTCGATCGCGCGCTGAAGAAGCAGGAGCTCCGATTCGAACTGGATCACCTGCCGAACGGCGACGAAGCGCTCGCTTTTATTCACCGGCAGGGGGGCTGGGCCGAGGCGGCGGTCCCGGACCTGATCCTGATGGACCTGAACCTCTCCAGGTACACTGGCGAAGACATCCTGCGCGAGATTCGGGCGGCTAAACACCTTGCCGGTGTCCCGGTTTGCGCGTGGAGTTCTTCTCAGTCCCGGCGGGACGAGGCTCTGCTCAAGGACCTTGGAGTTTGCCGGTTCATCAGCAAGCCTTCCGGTCTCGATCAATTCATGGAGATCGGTGCGGTCATCAAGGACTTGCTGGCGAGCCCCGGGGCCGGCGGGTGCTCGGCATGAAAAGGAGACGCGGCGCGAGCCGCATTCTTGCGGTAGCAGGCGAATGCGCGGTTGTCGCCGCACGTCCCTGGCGTTTCGGGGTGCCCGTGGAGGCTGTGCAAGAGTGGCACTGCGCGTGCTCGGTGAGTGGCGTTCGGGAAAGGTAAGGGTGGCGCATGGCAAGCGAAACCGGCAAGCGCCGGCCACGTTCGCCTCTTAAGCGACGAACCAGTTTGACCATCGAGACTCCCACAGAAGCCGTGGCGCCCGTTTTCGCTGAGGCCATCGTCCCGGCAGCCGCCGAGGAATTGGACCAAGGCGGTTTCCCCC
>CAYVPZ010000424.1:0-4862 GCA_964453955.1 uncultured Solibacteraceae bacterium
TGCACCCATGCGCCGACGAACTTGGTCACGGCCCCATACACCAGGTCGGTTCCGACGGCGGTGACGGGCCGGACGCCGATCACCAGAATCAGGAACGGCGCCATGAGGGCCGCTCCCCCCATGCTGGTGAGTCCAATGAGCAGGCCGACGCAGAAGCTCATCGCGATGAGCGAAAAATTCATGGGAGAGTCCACAGAATTGTAACGCATGCCACGCAGTAACACAGGACATAATGGGACCGGGGGAGCGATCCGGAATGAGCACGCACGCGGAGCTGATTGAGCGCATCACGGCCGCGCTGGATGCCGCCAGAGACGTGCTGTCGCGCTTCCAGTGCGGAGAGGTTGCGTTCTCGAACAAAGGCAGCGCGGGCCCGGTTACCGAGGCGGATGGTCTGGTGGATGCAGCTCTTCGCAGGATCCTGCAGGACGACGAGAGCGGATGGCTTTCCGAAGAATCGGCCGACGATGCGGATCGGCTGGGGAGGCAGCGTGTCTGGGTGGTGGATCCCATCGACGGAACGCGGGAATTTGTCGACGGCATTTCGGAGTGGTGTGTCTCCATTGGCCTGGTGGAGAATGGGAATCCCATTGCGGGAGGGATCTGCAATCCGGCCACGGGCGAAGTGTTCGTCGGCTCGCTGGAGAGCGGGATGATGTACAACGGCGTGCCGGTGCGCGCCAGCGCGGGAACACAGCTCAAGGGCGCCGCGGTGCTGGCCAGCCGGACGGAGGTGAGGCGGGGACAATGGGAACAGTTTCGGGACGCTCCTTTCACGGTGTGTCCGGTGGGGTCGGTGGCTTATAAACTGGCTTTGGTGGCGGCGGGAAGGGCCGACGCAACCTGGACGCTCATCAACAAGCATGAATGGGACGTTGCCGCCGGGGTGGCGCTGGTGCGCTCGGCCGGAGGATTCGCGGAGTCAACCGACGGCGCCACGCTGCGGTTCAACAGCGCGCGCCCGAAGATTTCCGGTTTGATTGCCGGGGGGCCGTCGCTTCGCCGGGAGATTTTTGAGTATCTGGGGCCGTTCCTGCATTGCGGACAAATGGCGGTTTCGCGGTGAGCAAATTCGCACTAACGCATCTGCGGGCGCTGGAGGCCGAGAGCATTCACATCTTCCGTGAAGTGGCGGCGGAGTGCGCCCGGCCGGTGATGCTGTACTCGATTGGCAAGGATTCTTCCGTCCTTGTCCGGCTGGCCCAGAAGGCCTTCCATCCCGGCAGAATTCCGTTTCCGCTGCTGCATATCGACACCACCTACAAGTTCCGCGAGATGACCGAGTTTCGCGATCGCTACACGCAGGAAATCGGCGTGCGGCTGATCGTACACACCAACCGGAGAGCGATTGAAGAGGGCGCCAGCCCGTTCCTTCTGGGCACCCGGAAATGCTGCGGCCTGTTGAAAACCCGCGCGCTGCTGGACGCGCTGGCGGAGGGCGGTTTCGACGCCGCGTTCGGAGGCGCGCGGCGCGACGAAGAGAAGTCCCGAGCGAAGGAGCGCATCTTTTCCTTCCGCGATCGGTATGGCCAGTGGGATCCGAAGAGCCAGCGCCCGGAGCTTTGGAACCTTTACAACGGCATGATCAACAAGGGAGAGAGCATCCGGGTGTTTCCGATCTCCAACTGGACCGAACTGGATGTGTGGCAGTACATCCACCTGGAGAAAATCCCCGTGGCGCCGCTGTATTTCGCGAAGGAACGGCCCGTGGTGGTGCGAGGCGAAACGCTGCTTCCGCTGGAACACAATCCTCCGCTGCTCGCGGGGGAGCAGCCGCAGATGGTGCGCTGCCGCATGCGCTCGCTGGGCTGCACGTACTGCACCGGGGCGATTCGCTCGGACGCCGACACCGTGCCGAAGATCATCGAGGAGATGATGCTGTTCCGCCGCTCCGAGCGCGAGAATCGGGTCATCGATCACGATCAGGAAGGCTCGATGGAGTTGAAGAAAAGAGAAGGGTACTTCTAGTGGCCACCCCGGAGGTTCAGGGGAAAGACCTGCTGCGGTTTTCCACCGCCGGCAGCGTCGACGACGGCAAATCCACTCTCATCGGCCGGCTGCTGTACGATTCCAACGGCGCCTACGAGGACCAGATCGCTTCCATCCGGAACGCCGCCGTGAATCACTCCGACGCGGCTTTCGATCTGGCGCTGTTGACGGACGGGTTGCGGGCCGAGCGCGAGCAGGGGATCACCATCGACGTGGCATACCGGTACTTTTCCACGCCGCGTCGCAAATTCATCATCGCCGACACGCCCGGACACGAGCAGTACACGCGCAACATGGCCACGGGCGCATCCACCGCCAACGTCGCCATCATTCTGGTGGATGCCCGCAAGGGAGTACTCACGCAAACGCGCCGGCACGCCTTCATCGCCGCCCTGCTGGGCATTCAGCACCTGGTGGTGGCGGTGAACAAAATGGACCTGGTGGGGTACTCCGAAGAGGTTTTCGAGGGAATTCGCCGCGATTTCATCGATTATGCGGCCCGCCTGCAGGCGCCGGATCTGCATTTTATTCCGATTAGCGCGCTCAGTGGAGACAACGTCGTCGAGAAGGGCACTCATATGCCCTGGTTCGACGGGAGCAGCCTGCTGCATTATCTGGAAACGGTGCACATCGCCAGCGACCGGAACCTGACGGAATTCCGTTTCCCGGTGCAGTACGTGGTCCGGCCGGATCAGGATTCCCGCGGATATCTGGGACAGGTGGCTTCCGGGGTGATCGAACCGGGCGACCCGGTGATGGCGCTGCCGTCGGGACGGACCAGCCGGGTGCGCGCCATCACGAGCTGGGACGGAGAGCTGAAACACGCTTTTTCGCCGATGTCGGTGGGCCTGACTCTGGAAAACGAGATCGACATCAGCCGCGGCGACATGCTGGTGCGGCCTTCGCATCCGCCGCACATCACCCGGCGCATCGACGCGCGCCTGGTATGGATGAACGAAGCCGCACTGGAGATTGGGCGGAAATATCTGCTGAAACACACCACGCGGACGGTGACCGCGACGGTGCGGGCGGTGCGCTATCGCGTGAATATCAACACGCTCGAGAAGGAACCGGCCACCTGGCTGGGTCTGAACGACCTGGGCGCGGTGGTGATTGAAAGCCAGAAGCCGTTGTTCTGCGATGCCTATCGCCGCAACCGGGTGACGGGGAGTTTCATTCTGATCGACCCGTTGCACAACGGCACGGTGGCCGCGGGAATGATCACCGGCCGCGAACCGGGGTTAGGGGACGCGCCCGCAATCGCGCAGAATACCGGTACGGCCGCAAGCGGCTGCGTCACCCGGCTGGAGCAGGAATCGCGAGCCGGGCATCGGGCGGCTACGGTGTGGCTGGAGACGCCCGCCGAGGTGGCGTTCGAGCTGGAACGGATACTCTTCGATGCCGGGTGCAGGGTGCATGCCATAACGGCGGGCGAAGCCGGTTTCCATCTTCCCGAGATGGCCCGCGCGCTGAATGACGCCGGCGTGATTGCACTCGTTTGTGGCGCGGGCGAGCCCGAGTTGCGGGAGAGAACGCGGGAAAAAGCGCTGCCGGATCACTTCCTGTGCGTCGAGGCTGCCGAAGAGGAGCTGCGCGCGGAAGCGGTCTTCCAGATGCTCAAAGAGCAGGGCCTGATCAGCGGACTGTAACGGCGCGGGGATCAGCAGATGGTGGCACAGGCTTCAGCCTGTGAGTGGCGTCAAGCCGGAGGTTTGCTCCACCCGGCGGGCCGGCCATTGCCGTCCGGCAACGCCTGCACCGTGGCCATCGCCGTTCGGCTGGCGCGGCCCACGCGCGCCAGATCCTCGTGCAGCGGGTGGTCCGCTCGAAGGCCCGCCAGCAGCAGTTCGATGGTCCCGCCGATCTCGGTCAGCAGGTCCTCCAGCCGCTGCGTCGCCGCCGCCTGCGTCTGGCCGCGCATGACCTCGTCGGGGGATTCTCCCAGCAGCACCATGGAATCGGGAACCGGCCCGTCCCCGGTGCACAGAAAGGTGAACCAGTAGCCGGAGCGCCCGTGCGCCAGGCGTACGCCGTTGCCCCGCTCCCGCTCGCCCGGCTGCATGGCGCGCAGCGGGACGTCGGGAAACAGTTGGTGCAGATTCGCCCCCATCCGCAGCCCCGCCCCGAAGACCGCCTGGCTGGCCTGGCTGAACATCAGCACCCGCCCGTTGCGGTCGACAATCAGCAAAGGCGCGGGAAATAATTGCAGCGCCGAGGTCAGGCACTCGCAGCGCTGCTGCAGTCCGTTTTCCCAGCGCTGCCGGGAATCGTCGCGGACCAGCACATAGAACTGGTTCCGTTGCGCGTTCAGGCGCAGGGGGAAACAGACCACGGGAAAGCGGCGGCCGTCTTTGTCGAGGGCTTCGGTGCGGATGCCGGAATCCGCCGGCGGGGCGTCCGACGGGGCGTGCCGGGGATCCCGGTGTCCAGCCGGGAATGCCGTGGCGCCGCGAATCAGAACCGCAATCGGCTGCCCCAGCATCTCCCTCTCCTGGTAGCCGAATAACCGTTCGGCGGACGGGTTCAGCGAGCGGACCGTCCCCCGGACGTCCACCCCGATGACCGCCTCCGGCAGAATCCCGATGACCGACTGGGCTGTCTGGAACCACGGGAAACGCCGCGCCACGAAGCGGATCCACAGGCGCGACTTCGCCAGCACCATCGAGGACACGAAGCCCACGCCGATCAGTCCCACGATGGCCGCGACGAGCAGTGACTGAGAGAGCAGGTCCACGGCCGGTAATCGAGTTTATTATAGGCCCGCGGCGAAACTCACTGCCCGCCCCAATTCGGGGACAGGCGCGAGATTCCGCAGTGAACGGTGGAGTGTTTTCAACGGCTTTCCGGTGCGGAATGTCGTCGCCTGTCCCGAA
>CAYVPZ010000425.1:0-4846 GCA_964453955.1 uncultured Solibacteraceae bacterium
GTGCGGAAAGTTGGGATCGGGGGCCACATCGAAGCGCCAGCCGCCGGCGCCGGCCTGATACCAGGTCTGCATGACGCTGCCGGAACCGCGGTAGAAGAAATCCTGCACGGCAGTCTGCGTATGATCCAAGGTCGGCAGTGTGTTGAAACCATCCCAGGCGGGGTAATCCGTGGTCGAGCATGGCACATGGGTATCGCCCGGGTTGAAGTGAAACCAGGCCCGGTAAGGCGAACTCAGCGATTGGCAGGCGCCCAACGTGGAGAACCGGTTGTACTCGTTGAAATACGTACTGTCGGAAGATGCGTGATTCCAGACGGCGTCGAAGATGGCGCGCATACCCCGCTGGTTCATCGCGGTCAGCAGCGAGGTCAACGCGGCGTTGCCGCCGAGAGCCGGATCGACGTTCAAAAAGTCGTCTGTATCATATCGGTGGTTGGAACTGGCCTCGAAGATCGGAGTCAGATAGATCGTATCAAAGCCCAGGCCCTGAATGTAATCCAGCTCGTTTTGTATTCCCAGCAGGTCGCCGCCGTAGAAAATGCTGCCGAAATTGTTGTAGCAGGAAAGACTCGCATTGTAGGGATCGCATAGCAGCGTGTTCCACACCGGGACGGCGATGTTGCCGCTGGGCGGATTGCCGTAGAACGAGGGGCAGCCGGTCGAGTTTCCTGCGACGCAGTAGTCGTTCGTGGGATCGCCGTTGCGGAAGCGGTCTGGGAAGATCTGGTAGACGTTGGCGTTGGCCATCCAGGCGGGGGTCTGGAAACCGGGGGCGTAAGCCGTGATCTGGAAGGCATCGAGAGGCTCGGTGGCGGTCGCCGCGCCGGTTCCATCTTTATTCAGGTTGTCGTAGTCGTCGATGTAATCGTCGCTGTAGTAGGCGGCGCCCGAACCATTAAAGATCACGAATTTGTAGTAGACGATTGCGGGCGTGGCGGGAGTGGTGTAAGCGATGGTGTATTCGTCGTAGAGCGTGCCGTTGACGGTTCGGGTTTCGAGGAAAGTCATCGGCAAATCGGTGGGTCCGGTGGTGTTCCCCGAGCCGGTATCGAACAGATAGACCCGCAGATTGACGGCGGTGGCGCCCAGATGAGCGGTCCTGAGGCGCAGGGTCACCATTGTCCCCGCCGGCACCGAGCCTTCCTGGCTGCGATAGTACGGATCGAACGTGTTGTGGTACAGCCCGGGGAGATTCACGGCGTTGCTGGAGTTATCGATGGAAAACGGCGGCGTGCTGGAGCCGTTGGCCGTGCTGTCGACGACGAAGTATTGCGGGTAGACCCCCGACACGCCCACGGTACCACCGCCATTGTCGTTCGGAGCCTGGCCGTAGACGTAGCCGGCGCTCGAGGTCAGCAGTCCCAAAAACAGGAACGATGAGGGCATGCCTCCGCCGGTGATGGCTGGCCACGGGATGGCAAACTCGCGCACGTTGCCGATGGAGGCATACGCGCCGTAGTTGGAAACCGGATTGGTCCAGTTGCCATTACCGTCCGAGTTCCGATATTCGTTGTAGCCGTTCTTGAAATAGGTGACAAACTGCGCCCGGAACGGCAGCGTGGCGATATCCTCGCCATCGTATTGGAAACCGGCGAGGTTCCCGTTGGCGCTGGCGCCGCCATTGGGCGGATTGATCGGGTTCGCATCGATGTAGAGGACGGCGGCTTCGCTCGCATTGGCATTGGCAATGCCCACGTAGAGATGCGACGCGTCCCAGGTCATGTACCAGGTCTGGCCGGTGTTCGTGCCGATCTGGTTTGTGCGGTTCTGGGTATTGCCGTATTCGCCCGGCCGGATGACGCCGTCGATCGATGGCGTCTTGAATTGGGCATGGAGAGGAACGCGGCAGGCCGCGAGAGAAATCGCGGTGAGTGCAACGCGAAAAGCGGCGGCACGGGACAGAGGAATCACGATACACCTCCTGATCTGTCCAAAGTATCGCCTTAAAGTCTAACATCGTGCAGGTCAATCGGAGAATAAATAAGCCTGCCCTGCGCAAGGCACCGGACTGGCCGCGGCAGAGATAGCTAACGTTATTGCCCCATGACATTGTGCGGGCGCGCCGACGTAATCGTTCGGCCCTCGATCTTCTCGCGTTCCACCAGGTGCAGGATATAAGCGCCCGCGCCGTATCCGGCCATGGGCAACGCGCCCGTCGGATCGCCCACCGCTCCATGGAAAAGCTTGCAATCCTCCGCGACATACATCTCAGGAATGATGTTGTGGTCGATGGCCGCCTTCTCCACAACACGACGGAGCATGGAGTCCGCCTCTGTCGTGCGCCCCATGCGCCGGTATAATTCAGCCAAGCTCAGATCGACAAACAGAAACTCCTGTTTCTCGTACCAGAATTCGAAGACGGACGGATCGGTGTACGTTCCGCGCACGCGCCGGTAGCCGCCCGACGCCACCTTGAGCAATTCCATCCGTTCCACTGTACTGCTCACGACTTTCGTATTCGCGATTAGACCCAAGTTGATCACCGGAAGCAGAGCGCCGTCGATGTCGTTCTTTACGCCTTCTTCCAGTGTTCCGTGCAGTGTCTCGTTGCGGATGAACGCAGCATCGAATCCATCCTGAAGTAGCGCCACCTGCCGCAGAATCTCCTTCTGCGTTGCGGTGTCGTCCGCGCGTCCCGCGACTTCGGCAAAGTCCTTCAAGCCTACGATCGCCGCGGCGGTGGAGAATGCAAAGTGCTTCTTGTCTCTCTGCCGCTCTTCCCAAATCGACGTGTCGGCGGCAACTATCAGGCCCTGCTTGTACGACTCCAGATTCTTCAAGAGCGGCTTGGCCACGTAATCGCGGGCGCTTTCATAGAGAGGGCCTCTGTAGGTCGGTGTTGCCAGCAGCGCCGTGTCGTTGAATTGCCGCGTGTATTCGCCCAGCACCCACAACGCCAAGCCCCAATCGTCGTACTCGATGTTGGTGCTGCCCTCCATGGTAAAGAAGGGCTCTTCCGATCCGTCGCCGAAATAGCGAACCACTGAGATTTGGTAATCAGCCCCCGCGACCAGCTCCTTCATCTTGCCCGTCGGCTGCGCGTTGAAGTAGGCCAACAGTGCAGCGCGCGCTTCGTCGCGATGACCCATGCGGGCAAAGGCCATCGTTGCATACGCCATGTCGCGCACCCACGGAGTGAACCACAGTCCATCCGGCAGCGCCGCCACGATCATGCCGTTGCCATGACGGCCGGAAAGGTTGGGTTCGCGGCATTGCGCCATGCGCAACACGATCTCGCTCTCACGCCACAGGTGTCGCTCGTTGTCTGTCTTGAAGTGCACGGAGGGCTTAGCGCGCCATGCTTCCACCTGCGCGATTTCGCGCTGTACGAGCGCGCGTGGCGCCAGCCCCGTCCGCCATGCTGCGAAGTCGCGCGCGGCCTGGTCCCACTCGTTTTCACTCCCGAGTGAAATCAAAGCCCACGCCGAGCATCCGGCCAGCGGTTGCTGATGGCCCGCGGACTGCGCCTGCACCCGGTCAAGTGGAATGAGCAGCAGCGATTCCTCGATCCCATCGAACTTCAGCAAACGCATCTCGATGCCTGCGGCACGAACGGAACTGAGCGATTTCACCGGCTGTTTCCACTCCACGGAAAGGCCCACTGCCGTGAGCGTGGCAGAACCCGCCTCCCAACTGGCGACGAGCATCGGCCTCTGCATCCCGAAGGGCATGAAGACAAACCCCTCGCCTGCCTTGCTGCGGATATGAAGTACCTGGGAATCCTCTTCGTACGCCCCTGTACCGTCGTGAATTGGAGCGCCACTCAGTGGCAGGCGGGTAATAAAGTTTACCGTGGGCACGCCCTCGCTAAGAGGGTTGTTCGCATCTGGGCGAACAAAACTATAGGGATGTGGGTAGAAACTGGTCACGGACGCCGTTTCCGGCGTTACCACGGCGAAACCGAAACCATTGCCGGTCACCGGGTTGGAAGCCGCAGCAAATCGGCACACCAGAAGACCAGCGAACACAAGAATCCCCCAAATACGTAGAAACTCCATACACCCACCTTATCTCGGCCTCCAATTCACTGAGGGCCGCGGAAGAACAATTCCAACATGGACATGAACCCGGTCTCCGCGCACGGCCTGTTTGTCGGTCCTCGTTGAGCGACAAGCCGCCTTCCTCTGCCACGACTACGAACAATGGGTTTCTTTACGACGAGGCAAGCCAAAGAAGGGGGCTACGACGAATCGAAACACGCCTACCACGTTCGCGCCGGGCGCACCGTTCTTTGTATCTTGCTGTCGCCAGCAAACCGAGGTACCGTCCAGATGACTGCCGACATGGCCCATTGAACGGGACCCAGGGCTGACGAGACTCAAGCTGGCGGACTAGGCCGCACACTGGCGCAGGCAGCAACCGTGCGTGTTATCTGTTCTGTGGGCGACCTGATTCCGGGATGGTTGCCGGGGGATTCCGGCAGTCCCGCGGTCTGTTGTTCCGCGGCATTGGAAACGCTACTGTCTGGCACGTTCCGGGAACAGTGCGAAGCCGCGTAGGGCGACCGCTCCCAGCCCGAATCAGAGGCACAGCCGAGGAGAGCCTCGACGCATAAAGAACCTGATGTCAAAGACCGAACTGCACTCTTCCAGGTTCTGCGGCTGACCGATATCGTCGCTCTGTTCTGTGGTTACGTTCGACCCCGAAGCCGGCCGATTGCACGCCGATCACGTTTCGATGGCCTGCCTTCCCGCAAGGCCTCGATGTGCGGCATAGCCCGGCGCTCTTCTGCCAGCTTGAGTCGTAACTCCCGGCTCGCCTCGGTCTCACGATAAAGCCTCTGCGCAACCACCGCCGGGCCGCGCATGTCACTGAGCGCGAGAACCTCCACCGAAAAGTCGCCGCT
>CAYVPZ010000426.1:0-4845 GCA_964453955.1 uncultured Solibacteraceae bacterium
GTGGAACCGTTTGCGCCGGAGTAAGACGGGAAGCCGGTGACTACGCCCGCGGTGACGGTGACATTGATGTTGGCTCCGGTGCCCCCAAATCCGCTTGAGGCGGTGTAGACACAGGTTCCCGATCCACTGAAAGTTGACGTGCCCCCAGGCACATAAGCGGTTGGCAAACCGGCGCCGCCTATGGTGTTGTTCACGATCACAACGGGGCTGGATACCCCGGCCACCGTCACATTGTCGATGACGGGGCGCACGAAGTGCATCGTTGAGCCTGACAGGTTGGTGAATGCCAGGTCCCCGCCGGTGAACGTGGAGTTTGTCACCTGGTTGTCGGTTCCGTTCAGTGTGTTGTTCCAGTTCAGCCGGAAGGCCACGCCTGCGCCAGAGGGGCCGGCCCCCGTGGCGTCGCACTGCACGTCATTGATCTGCACGCCGGTGGCGTACATATAGCTGCACGTCTGTCCGACCACGGCAATCTGGTCGTTGGACTCGATCACCCCACTGAAATCGTTGCCGAGGAAGAAACCCGTGGCAACGCCGCTGATGTTCAGGTTTGTGAATCGATAGTTGCCGTAGCCCGCGCCAGCGTCGTTGGTGAGGATTCCGAAGTTTCCAGTGCCGCCCTGCGGGATCACTCCCGATCCGGGTCCGATGATTGTGCAGCGGTCCACTGTGATGTTGCTCGAAGTCTGGATCATCACCCCGCCTTCCCCGAAGTTCTCCAGCAGGTCGTCATGTACGTTCACCCCAGCGGAGCTGACAATGTACACCAGCACGGCGTTTGTTGCGGAGCTGGCCGAATCCACGTAATCCGTCCCGAGGCCATAGAGGTCGAAGCCCGCTATGTCCACCTTGGTGCTGTCGCTGATGACGAACATCGGGGTATCGCTTGCTGTCTGGGTGATTCTTGTACCCTGCCCGACGACGCGAAGGTCGGTCGCTCCGTTGATCGTTAACCGGCCGGAGATCCTGCACGATCCGAAGGGAAAAAGGGCCGTTGCGCTGCCCGCGGCAACTGCCTCCGCCAGACTCGTGTTGATTGCGGCAGTGTCGTCCCCGCTGCCGGTACATGGGGCGGCGATCGTATATGTCCCTTTGCCGTCCGCGGCAAGGACAGGGAATGCAGTCCCTATCGAAACATCACCCGTGGCTGTCCCACCGCTCATACGTGGCACTACCGCCGGAGCGCGCCATTCCGTTCCGTCGAACCACACCGGGATCTGTGCGCCGGCGGTGAACAGGCCGGTCGCCGCCGCCGCGTTCTCGTTGGTGTGGATTGCCTTTGCCCCGCAGCCGGCATTCAGGGTGGGCGCTGCGCCGCTAGTGACGTCCGGGGTCCAGTACACGGTCATGCCCTCGGTGCAGGCGGCCGCCAGCGTGGCGGGACACGTGTACGTTGTGGCCGAGCCGCTGGCCGACGGGCAACCGATGGCGGCGGCGACGCTGGCGGCGCTGGGGTTCAGCCCGCTGCCTCCCGTGCCGGTCCGGTACGTTGCGACGATGCTGTCGCCAGCCAGCGGCGTCGAGCTGGCCGCGAACGTGATCGCGTTGCCCGATATCGTGAAATCCACCCCGGAGTTCAGATACAGGCCGTTCCGCCAGACAGCCACGCTGGAGGTTGGCGACGGCGTCTGGGACAGATTGAATTGCGTGTTCGAACCGTTTATGGTCCCGGCAGGCACTTCGGCATCCACGAACGATGCTGTAGACGTCGTCGAACTGGAGCCGCCGCAACTGCCCGAGCTGCCATCCACATGGACGCAGTCGGAGAGGTTGCCCGTCGCCGCGTCGATTCCCCCGGTGGAGTTGATAATGGCAGCGCGCGAGTCGGCGAAAGCGGGCCCCATCATCGGCCGCATGGTCAGTTCATTGCTCAGCCCCACCACGTCGGTAATCGGAATCGCCGTGTCGTTGATCGTGCCCGTTCCCCCGCTGCCAATCGAACCGACGATGATGCCGCCGGTTTGCACGATCATGACCTGCTGGATGCTCAACGGCGTGGAGCTTTGCGGCACGCTCCACAGCTCGGTGGACTGGTTTTTCCCGGCGCTGTTGATGCGCACCGAATACGCCACCGTCGTGCTGGCGCCCACCGTCGGTACCAGCGCCACCTGAAAGTACCCGGAAGGCACCGGAACCGTCAGCGTTTGCGCCGCGATCGCGCTCCCGTCCGCCGCCACAAACGACGGCCAGGTGATGATCACCACGCCGTTCAGCAGCGTCCCGTCGGCAGTATACAGCGTGTCCTGAATCGTGGTGAGAGTGGGCGCCGCACCCAGCCGCAGCGCGCAGCACGCAAAGAGACCAATTCCGGCGAAAAACCGGCTCACGCGAAGCATTGAAAACCCTCCTGGACGGCCCCAGTGTAATCGGAGGGAGACCGCGCACGGGGCTCCGGCTCCACGCCCGGACGGCCTGCATGCCATTCTAAATACGAGGATTCTGCGCGTTCAGCGGCTTATGGAAAATGGTTGTGATTGGGGTTCGATTCGTTCCGCGCCCACGTATGCGCGCAGAGCTTCGGGGATTACCACGCTGCCGTCCTTCTGCTGGTAGTTCTCCACGATAGCCAGCCAGGTGCGGCCCACGGCCAGACCGCTTCCGTTCAGCGTGTGGACGTACTCCGCCTTTCCCTTGCCCGGCTTCATGCGGATGCCCGCCCGCCGCGCCTGGAACGCTTCGAAATTGGAGCAGGAAGAGATTTCCTTGTATCCGTTCTGTCCGGGCAGCCAGACCTCGATATCGTACGTCTTGGCCGACGAAAATCCCATATCGCCCGTCGACAGCACCACGGTCCGGAACGGCAATCCCAGCCGTTTGAGAATGTCCTCGGCGTCGGCGGTGAGCTTCTCCAGTTCCTCGTAACTCTGCTCGGGCCGTGTGAACTTCACCAGCTCCACCTTCTGGAACTGGTGCTGGCGGATAATGCCGCGCACGTCGCGCCCATACGAGCCCGCCTCGCTGCGGAAGCAGGGCGTGTATGCGGTGAGCCGGATGGGCAGGCGGTCGGCGTCGAGGGTCTCGTCGCGGAACAGGTTGGTCACCGGCACTTCCGCGGTCGGAGCCAGCCAGAAATCGGTGCCTTCGCACTTGAACAGATCCTCGGCGAATTTGGGCAACTGGCCGGTGCCGTAGAGGCTGGCCGAGTTGATCAGAAACGGCGGCAGCACTTCGGTATAACCGTGCTCGCGCGTGTGCACGTCGAGCATGAAATTGATGAGGGCCCGCTCGAGGCGCGCGCCAATGCCCCAGTAAACGGCGAACCGCGCCCCGGTCACCTTGGCCGCCCGCTCCATATCGAGGATGCCCAGCGCGGGGCCCAGATCCCAGTGCGCTTTCGGCTCGAAATCGAACGGCGGCGGCGTTCCCCAGCGGCGCACTTCCACATTGTCCTCGGCGCTTTTTCCCGCCGGAACCGACGGGTGCGGCGTATTGGGCACCGACGCCAGCAGCGTGCGGAACTTCTCGTCGAGCTCCCGAACTCGCTCGTCCAGCCCGGTCATGCGCTCGGCCATGTCGCGCACGCGCTGCTGGGCTTCGCTGGTGTCCACGCCTTCGCGCTTTAGTTTCGCGATTTCGCTGCTGGAGGAATTGCGTTGCGCCTTTAATTGCTCCGCTTCGGTGACCGCGGCGCGGCGCTCGGTGTCCAGCGCGCGAAACGCGTCCACATCGAGAGGATAGCCGCGGTCCGCCAGCCGGCTGGCGATGGCGTCGAGATTAGACCGAAAAAACGGAAGGTCGTACATGAGTTAGCGCCCGGCTGTCCTTAGCGCTCGTCGATGGGCACCCAGGTCTGGTCCAAAGCCTTGCCGACATACTCGGCGCGCGGCCGGATGAGCCGGTTGTTGCGGTACTGTTCCAGGATGTGGGCGGTCCAGCCGGCCATGCGGCTCACCGCGAAGATGGGCGTGAACAGATCGATGGGAATGCCCAGCGAATAATACGCCGAGGCCGAATAAAAGTCCACGTTTGCGTTCAGCCCTTTCAGCTCCTTCACGGTTTCTTCAATCGCCTTGGACGTCTTGTAGAGCTGCGCGTGGCCGGTGCGAATGCCCAGCTCTTCGGAGAGCACCCTCAGGTGAGTGGCCCGCGGGTCCTCGGTACGATAGACGCGGTGGCCAAAACCGGGTATTTTCACCTTCAGCGCCAGCCGGCTGCGAATGGTCTCCAGAGCAGTGTCCACGTCCTCGGTGGCCAGCAGCATGCGAATGACGTCTTCGTTCGCCCCCCCGTGCAGCGGCCCCTTGAGCGCGCCCACCGCGGACGTGGCCGCCGAATAGATGTCGGACAGCGTGGCGGCGGTCACCCGGGCGGCAAACGTGGATGCGTTCAGCTCGTGGTCGGCGTGCAGGGTGAGGGCGACGTCGAAAGCCCGTTCCATCACCTCGTCCGGCTTCCGGCCGGTCAGCGTGTACAGGAAATTGGCCGCCAGCCCCAGCTCCGGATCGCCCTCGATCACTTCCTTGCCATTGCGCAGCCGGTCGAAGGTGGTCACGATGGTGGAAGTTTGCGCCATCAGTTTGCGCGCCTTCTCCTGATTCGCTTCGGTGGAGTTGTCGCGCACCTGCGGATCGTACAAGCCCAGCATGGACACCGCGGTGCGCAGAACGTCCATGGGCGGCGCGCCGAGAACCGAGCCCAGAAACTTCGTCACCTCGTCGGGAATGGGCCGGTGGTGCACCAGTGCGGCCTTCAGCAGGTCCAGCTCGGCCTTCTTCGGCAGCCGCCCGTTCCACAGAAGCCAGATCACCTCCTCGAAGGTGGCGTTGTCGGCCAGCGTGTGGATGTTGAAGCCCTGATAGCTCAGGTAGCCGAGTTCTCCGTCGATGTAACAAATCTCGGATTCGG
>CAYVPZ010000427.1:0-4835 GCA_964453955.1 uncultured Solibacteraceae bacterium
CGGTGCAACCGGCGGCCGGCGGCCAGAGCATTCCGGTTTCGGCCAGCGACGGCAACGCGTCCGCCATACTCTATCAGCTCTCCGCCGCCACCGTGGCCGCCACCATGGCGCAGCTCATCAATCAATATGACTGGGCCGGGGCGGGGCTGGTGAATTCCATTATGGCCTCCGCCACGTCGGATGGCAGCCTCATCCTCACCGCCGCACGCGCGGGAACGGTAAATGTGAATGGCGCCACCGTCACCTGGGCCAGCGGCGCGCGCTTTCCGGGACAGCAGGCGGGCGACACCATCTGGATCGGCACGCCGGCCAGTTCGACCACCGCCGGCACGATGATCCCGTACACGGTGGCTTCCGCGCATTCGCCCACCCAGGTGACCCTCACCTCAACCGCCCCCACCCAGACCGGCGCGAATTACCTGGCCCCGCGCGGCGGCTACGACGGCAACATGGTCACCATTCTGGCGTCGTCGAAGACCACCACGCTCGACACCGTGGAGCCGTCCATCCAGCTTCAGAACGGCAACTCCGACGCCACCTGGCAGGTGACCATCGATTTCACCGCCCTCGGCATCGATCAGCTTCGCCAGGCTTGGCTCACCTTCGCCCCCGCGCTCACCAAGGCGGCGGCCTTCGCCGACACCGAGTGGTCCGCGACGTTCTCCAACTGGACCGTGTCGGACCCCCAGGGCAACCAGCCCCTCTCCATCGCCGGGCCGGGCAGCGCGCGTATCGGCAACGCGGATTCGGCAGTTAAGTACACGGGCGCCGACTGGGCCATCGAGGCGGGCTTCTTCAACCATGGATTCTGCCAGGTGGCCAGCGCCGCCGGCGACTCGGTCACGGTGAGTTACTACTGCCAGCAGGTTCACGATGTGTACGTGGGCACGTCGCTCTATACCGACCGCGGCACGGTCTCGGTGTCGCTCGATGGCGACACGGCCACCACCCTCGATTGCTATCTGGACTGCGGTTCCCCCATACAGACGTGCCGGCAGGTGCGTAGCGGGGTCGCCGCCGGCAGCCACGTGGTCACCATCACGCTGAGCGGTCAGAACTCCGCCTCCACCGGCACCTGGTTCTATTTCGACTACCTGACGGCGGCGATTCCGGGCGATGTCCAGGCCAACTCGCAAACCTATCCGAACGCCGCGCCGGCCATCGATTACGACACCAACAACAGCTACCAGCTCAGCCCGGAGCGGGTCATCTGGAGCCTCTACACGTTGGGTTTCCGCGGGTCCATTGACGAGTATCTCGGCGTTTTCTGGTGGAACCAAAGGACGCGAGTGCTCGCCGTGGGCCAGCAGGCGTTTCACTCGTGGGAGGTCACCTTCGCCGGCACGTGGGCGGACCAGGACGCCGTGTATGTGGTCATTGGCGACGCGTCCACCGGCACCATGGGGAAAACGGTGTTCCCGACGGACAACTCCCTCACCATCGCGCAGCATTTCGCGGCGTTTGTGAATGAGACCTACGTCGGGGTGTGGGGCGCGGTGAACGCGGGCTCGACCACGGCCTCGGCCACGCTCACCATCACCACGCGCACGCCGCTGTGGGGTTTCACGTTCAGCGCCAGCACCACCAGCACGGCGGGCACGGTGTCCACCAGCGGCGATCTCGATACCGGCGACCAGGGCCAGTGGGTGATCGACGCTTCCGTAACCCCCGCGCTGAACCGGGCCGCCACGGACTGGCATGCCGACCTGTTCGGCCAGGCCGCCGCGAACGGCTTCCAGATGGTTAGCGCCATCTCCATGGAACTGGTGAACCCGCCCGACGACCCGGCCAGCGGCGCAGTCTACGCGGCGCGCTTCACCGACGGCACCGCGGTCCTCACCGACACCGGCTTTGACAACCTCAACTCCACGCAGTGCACCTTCGCCCCCTCGGTCGAGGCGTATCAGGCCGAGGTCTGCATGGAGCTCGCCGCGGCGCAGGCCGCCGCCGGGCTGCCTCCGTGGATTCAGTTCGGCGAGTTTCTGTGGTGGTATTTCGACTGGTACCCCACCTCCAGCGGCAATCAGCATGCCGGCATGGCCTTCTACGACGCCTACACCACCGCGCAGGCACAAACGGCGCTCGGCCGGCCGCTCGCATACTTCGACACCATCAACAGCGATCCGTCCGTCAACAGTTACGCCGACGCCAACTTCCTGCGCGAGCGCACCAAAGCGCACATCGACGCCCTGCGCGCCGCGGTTCTGGCCGCCACGCCCGCAACGCAGTTCGAGCTGCTGTATCCGTATGACGTCAATTACCCGGTGACGAACGCGTTTGGAATTGGCGGCAAGCTGAACAACTACGTCAACTTTCCGGCCGAGTACACCGCGCAGGCGACGTCCGGTCTGAACCGCATCAAGATGGAGGCGCTCTCATTCGGCAGCCAGGAACGGGACTTCGACAAGATCAAAGTCGCGATGACCTTCCCCATGACCGCTCCAAACGCGTGGGCCAGCGGCTCGGTGGCCTGGCTGGTGGCCTGGTTCAACGGCGGCTGTCCGTGGACGCGGGAGTATCTGCTGGCCAACGGCATGGTTTCGCTGGTGAACTTCTGGGCGTTCGACCACCTCGCGCTGCTTTCCTGGTCACTGCCGCTGCCCACCGGGACATCCCGCGCCTGGCGTTTGTAGGTGCTCCTACTGCTTGCACCTGGCCACGATCAGCGTGACGTCATCCTGCTGATCGCCCGGGCTGAACCGGCGGACCGCATCGACAATGGCCGCCAGCAGATCGGTCGGCGGCAAGTCTCTATGCTTACGCAACGCCTCGGTCAGACGCTGCTCTCCGAATTCCTCTCCGGCCTCGTCAAAGGATTCCGTGATGCCGTCCGTATAAAAGGCCAGCGTGTCGCCGGGGTACAATTGCCGTTCCCCGATGGAGCAGTCCCATTCCTCGAACATCCCCAATACCGTGCCCGTGGAATCCAGACGCTCGATCGCGCCGTCGCGTCGAAGCAAGAGCGCGCAGAGATGGCCACAGTTCGCGTATCGCAGGCGCCTCTCCGCGCCGTCATATTCCGCGAAGAACAGCGTGGCGTAGGCGGTGTCGGTGCTGTTCTCAAAAAAAAGCCGGTTCACCGATTGAAGAAAACGCCGTGGCTGATCCAGCGCGATGGCGCACTGCCCGCGCAGATTCGCCTGCAAATTGGCCATCAGCAGCGCGGCGGCGATGCCTTTGCCGGCGACGTCGCCCACCACCAGACCGAGCCGCTCACGGCCCAGGTCCAGAAAGTCGTAGTAATCGCCGCCCACCTGGCGCGCCTGAATGCACGTGCCCGCGTATTCGAGCGTGCCCAGCCGCGGCAGCGTCTGCGGAAACAGGCGCGCCTGCACCTGCTTTGCGATCTCCAGTTCCTGCGCGGCGCGCCGCTCCCGCTCCAGCTTCTCCGCCTCGGCGCGGCGTTGTGCCTCCACCGCCCGGGTCATGGCGTCGAAGCTGGCTAGGACGAAAGAGTTCCCGTCGACGTCCCGGAACCGCGCGGACACGCCGCCCCACACCGCCGTCTCCTCGCCGGGGGCCGCCGGCGTCTCAAACCTGACCCGCCGCAGCCGCGGCGACTGCGAAAAGCGAACGCCGCGCCGGTTCCACTCGCGGAACGTGGCCGGGACGTCGTCGGTGAAAAGGACCACCTGCGTGGCCCGGCCGATCAGTTTGTATTGCAGCGTGCCGCGTTTGGGCGCGATCAGCGAGAGCACCGTCGTGCCGTCCGCGGGCATCACGGCGACCCAGCGCACGCCGGACTGGACCCGCACATCGTAGGCCAGCCGGAATTCCAGTTGATCCACGAAAAAGCGCACGCTGCGCTCCTGATCGCGCACGAAGACGTTGACCGCGCGAATGGCGAGGTAGGGGTTCCGCGAGCCGTCCATCGGCCCGATTATAACCGGACACGCGTTAGCGCTCCTGGTGCTGGCCGAGTCTCGATTGATATGGCTGGAGACCGTTCACCTCCTCAAGCCGCAGCCACAGAGCGTGAAAGCGTTCCTCGGTCAGCGGCTCCTTTAACGAAAACCGGACTTCCGTCCCGAGTTGCGTGGCCAGCGACAGATCGAACAGGCCGGAGTGGCTGATGTTGGCGATGTCGGCGTAGCGCCACGTGCGCGAGGCGTCACGCTCCGCCGTGTCGAACACGATGCGGTCGGCCCCGACAATCAACGTGCCGTTGGCGCCCTTCCAGCCGCGTTCCAGCTTTGCCGGCATGCGCCAGAGCGGCTGCACGTCCGGATCGGGCAGCTCCGGGATAAACCGCTGATCCATGTGCGCGCGCAGCAGCGGATAAAGCCGCGCCGCGGCGCCGTCGGGAAGGTCATCCACGGCATGCCACTTATGGCCCGTGTAAGTCAGCAGCGCGATCCGGACGGGCGACAGAGTAAGTCGGCGAATGTCGCTGTAAGTCCACTGAGATCGATCCAGAGTCACTCCGGCGTCGTCCGCGGTTACCGTGTGTTTGCCGGCCGTGAACGAAAGCGACGCCGCCAGAATCACGATTGTGAGATAGTTTTCTTCAACTCGAAATGCCATTTCCAGACCTCGTAAATTGCGGGATAAACCATTAACTCAAGTACGAAGGAAGTGAAGATGCCGCCGATCATCGGCGCGGCGATGCGCTTCATCACATCCGCGCCCGAGCCGGCGGACCACATGATGGGAACCAGACCCATGAACATGCAGGCCACGGTCATGAACTTGGGACGGATGCGCTTCACCGCGCCCGCGTGGATGGCGCCCTGCAGATCGCGCAGGCTGCGCAGCCGGCCCTCCGCCATCGCGCGATGGTACGCCAGATCGAGATACAGCAGCATGAACACGCCGGTTTCCGCGTCCACGCCCAT
>CAYVPZ010000428.1:0-4817 GCA_964453955.1 uncultured Solibacteraceae bacterium
CGCGATTGTCCGGCGCGGCGTTGCCGAAATCGAGCTCCAGCGCGTGCTCTTTGGCCACGCCCGCGTAGTTACGCTCGAACCCGTCCACGTAGCGGCGATCGCGGTGGAGCAGCGCCTCGCGCACGTCGCGTCCACGGTCGTCGCGGGCGCGCACCGGGTACACGCGCCGCCCCACGCCGAACAGGCGGAACTCGGGGAACGGCGGGCTCTTCCATTTGGAGTTGGTGAAAATCTCGGTGGACGCCGGATGATCGACGGCCATCAGGCGCACCTGATCGAAATACGAAACCTCGCTCAACTCTTCGGTGATGCGGATCCGGTAGCGGCCCTCCACCGGCGCCAGCGCGTTGCCGGGAATCTGAATATATTCGCGGTGATCCACCGGGAAATAGCTGCCGTCGCCGGAACTGGCGCCCAGCGGCGCAACGCCCAGCACGTCGGTAATAAAGCGGAACCCGGCGCCGTCCCACGCGTAAATCATGGGGCACGAACCGGAGAGCCGCGGCGCCTCTTTGACGGCCAGCAGCTTCTCCTCGGGCTGCTGCATTTCGTTCTGGATGAGGCCGCTCGGCCAGGTGATGCGCACCGTGTCGATTTCGGTGTGGCCATCCAGGCCGAACAGCAGCGGCGCATTCGTATACAGCTTCTTCTGGTACAGCGCGCCCGCCTTCACTTCCACTTCCGTGCCCGGGCCTCCCGCCCTCAGGTTCTTCACGCCTTCCAGATGCACGGCCACCCAGTTGGCCCGCAGAGGCGTTTCGTTGGTGAGCAGGCGCACGTCGCCGCCGCCGGTGACAATGGCGGCATCCACGCGCCCGTCGCCATTGAAATCCGCCGCCGCGATGGCCACGGCATCGGCCAGCGGCTGGGGCTGCAGCGGGTCCCCGAACGCACCCCGGCCCAAATTGCGCCGCACCTCGCCGCCGCCAATCACATCCTCGACGCCGCGGTTTTCAAGATCGGCCAGAACAAACGGCGCGCTTTTCTCGAGAATTGTCCTGCCCGGCTTCAACTCGGCGCCGGTGTTTTTCAACATCTGCACGCCATCGGCGCCACGATACAGGATATCGAGGTTCTGGTCGTTCTCCACGTCGGCGGCGATGAGGTTTCTCGCGCCCGCGGGCAGCGCCGTCAGGTTCTCCGCGCGGTAGATGCCGCCGAGCTGATCGCGACACAGTACGCCCGGGTGATCGCGATACGACACCAGCACGTCGAAGCCCTTGGTGTCGTGCACAAGGCGAAACGCCACCGCGTCGATGGGCGAACCTGCCGCAAACGGGAAATCCTTGGTGCGGTCTTCCCAGCCGTTGGGGCCGTCGTTGCGCAGCAGCACGGGGTGCTCGCCCAGCAGCATCAGGTCCAGATCGTAGTCGTGGTCGTAATCGATCCACAGCGCCTTCGTGAAACGGCCGGCGGGAAGCTTTGCCGGGTCCTTATGGAACGTTCCCTTGTCGTTGCGATAGAGGACGGGCCCGCTCGCGGTGAGCACGCACAAATCCACGAAGCCGTCGTTGTTGTAGTCGCCCGCGGCGATGGAGACCACGCCCTTGAGGTCCGCAAAGGCGCTCTGCGGAACCTCCGCGCCGTCGCGATAGAGGTGCACCCCGGCGCTCGACCACACCAGCAGATCCGCCCGCCCGCCGCCGTCGGCATCCAGCACCAGCATGCCCGCGGTGTTCGGGTCGGCCCTGCCAGGCAGTTCCTTCACGGCGAACTTCAGTTCCGCGGCCGGCGGCGTGGCGGCGGGCTCGGGCGCCACCACGTCGTAAATCTCCGAATAATACGACCAGCTCACGTCTTCCGAGCCCGCGTCCGACGCCTCCTGCCGCTTCTTCAGTTCCTGGAACGCCGCCAGAGCCGGCCGCGCCTTGTCCATGGCGCCCTGCTGGCGGTACACGTCGAAGATCTGAAAACGCGGCGCGGCGAAGTTCGGATCCAGCCGAGCCGCCGTCTCAAATTCCCTGAGCGCATCGGCGATGTCGCCGCTCTGCTTGTACAGCGTGCCTGCGTTGTAGTGTGTCACCGGTTCGTCGGGAACCAGTTCCTCCATGTGCCGTAGCTGCTCGAGGGCATGCGGTACGTCGCCGTTTTTCTTATAAAGGATGCCGAGATTGAACCATGTGTGCGGGATGCTCGGGTCCTGCTTCTGGACCTTCGCGATCTCCGCCATGCCCTGGTCGATATCGCCGTTTTTCACCAGCGCGAGCCCGTAATTCAGCCGCTCTCGCGCCGACCCGGGTGCCAGCGCCAGCGCTTTCCGGAACGCGTCTACGGCTTCCTGTTTGGCCACCGGATTCTCGTAGAACGCCTTCCCAAGGTTACGAAGCTGGGCAAGCTGTTCCTCGACGCCGGGTTTCGTCTGCGCGGGGGATTGCAGGAAGAGAGCCGCCACCGCGATGGCGCACGTAGCCAGAGTCTTCATCGTCTGCAGGCGAACATAGCATATCGAACGGGCAGCCCGCAGAAGCCTCTAACCGGCGCGGCCATCAGCGGCGCGCGTCAGCTCCCCTGTCCCGCCGATGCACTCATCACACTGCCAATGTCCGAGAAGATGGTGCTGATGCTGGTGGCCACGTTGGGCATAATCGCGCCGGCCGCAACGGCAACGAAACCCGCCATCAACGCGTATTCAATAAGGTCCTGGCCCCGGCGATCCCGCCACAACCGGACAAAACGGAAGAAATTGGCGATACATTCCATGGCCGGGATATCGGAGCAATCCGGTACAGAAATTATGATTTTCCCAGTACCAGGTGCCTTTTCAGTTTTTCGTCGTTAATCACCCTAACTCCAGGGTATATTCTCCCCAGGTCACATTTCAGCCGGACGCGAACGGTTGCAACGAACCGCTTATCGGCTCCGGAAAGCGCGGTGGTCCGGCTTCACGGTTGACTTTCACGCACGGACACGGTGACGTCCATGCCGAGAAAGGAGGAAGCCGCACCGGCATAGGTGCCCCATAACGGCAGAACCTGCCGGGGATCCCACGCCACGGCAACACGAATGAGATTGCGGTTGCCGACGATGCTGTTGGTCGGGTCGAAATCCACCCAGCCCGCGCCCGGCAAATAAGCCTGCATCCACGCGTGGGTGGAACCGGAACCATTGGTCGCCCCGAAATCCACGCCTGGGACGAAGATATAACCGCTCACGAAGCGCGCGGCCAGGCCGAGCGAGCGCATCGCCTCGATCATGAGCACGGCGAAGTCCCGGCAACTTCCACAGCGGCTCTCCAGCGTTTCGCCGGGGCTCTGTACGCCCTTCTGAGTGCGCCGTACATAGCGGAAATCCTGCCTGATTGCGAGCGTCATGGAGCGAAGCAAATCCATTGTTCCCGTGACCCCGCAAGGGTCCAGGAATTGGCCTGTCCAGCGACCCAAACCGTCGCTCTGATACTGGTTGACCAGGGCGCGCGCCAGGTTCGGCAGTTCCTCCTCCGAATAGTGGAACGGCCAGGTCTTCGCGTAGTCCTCCAGCGTGTATTCCGGCAGCGCGACCTCGAAGTGTTCCAGCATTACGCTGCTGTCGAAACGAAGCTCCGTTGTCGAACCATCGAAGCTGGCAACCGCCACGGAGTTATCGAAAGCGTCGTGGAGCCAGCGCAAACGAACGGGTGTGGGGGTGATCTCCAGGCTCGATCCAAGGAGCCGGAGGTCGTGACTTTCCCTCGGCCGGAACATCATCCGGTGCTCGCCCGGTTCCACCGGCTCGGAATATCGATAGACCGTGAGATGACGCACCGTGAGGAGGGACATAGCGTCTACTCGTCGGCGACGTCCGACCACACCTTGAAACCCTCCAGCGTGTTCGGACCGAAGGTTGTCGCGATGGCGACATCGGACGCATCGCGGCCCCGCGCCAGCAGAACTCGTCCGATTCGTGGCACGTTGTTGCGTGCGTCGAAGATATGCCAACCGCCCCCCAGATAAACTTCCAGCCACGCGGCAAAGTCCCCCACGCCGTACGGCGGCAGCGTCCCCACATCGCCAAGGTAACCGGTGCAATAACGCGCCGGAATATTCAGGCAGCGGCAGAACGCAATGGCAAGATGCGTGTAGTCGCGGCAGACGCCGATGCGCTCGTTGAACGCCTCCCAGGCGGTACGCGTGGATCGCGCCTGCTGATAGTCGAACGCGATCCGGTTGTGCACATAATCGCAGATCGCCTGCACGCGCGCCCAGCCCGGCGGCGACTCCCCGAACAGATCCCAGGCCGCCTGGGACAGCAGATCCGTTTCGCAATAGCGGCTGCCCAGCAGGAAAACCAGAGTCTCCTCGGGCAGATCCTGCACTTCGTGCTGCCGGGCATCGGGGAAGACCGGGTCCGGTCGGCCGGTGTCGCGAATGAGCGCGTCGGTCTTAATCAGGATGCGCCCGCCGGGCGCCACGATCCGCGTGCACCAGTTGCCGAAGCCGTCGCGATACCCTCCGATGGGCACCGCCGGATCGGTGGTCAGATAATCGGGGATGACGATGTCCGAGGCGCGCGAGTAATGGATGTTCAACGCCAGGATCATTGGCGTCGGTTGCGGGAAGTTATAGATAAGTTCGTAGCCCAGCCGGAACTGCATGCCGTTTCCCTCCCTGGCCTTTTCCGTCACCGCACACCCGCACAGGTTTGTACTACTACACAGGTGGGGCGGGCTCTCAGCCTGCGGCGGCCTCTCAGGCCGCCTGCCGAATTGGTTGCGCGAAGAGCGGGGCTGAGAGCCCCGCGCAGGCTGAGAGCCTGCCCCACAAACCTGTCCCACATCTAATCACCTCTCTCTCGCCTCCACCACTTCCACGGTGACGTCGATAATCTGGTCGCCGCCGCCC
>CAYVPZ010000429.1:0-4806 GCA_964453955.1 uncultured Solibacteraceae bacterium
ACGCGCACAAGTTCGAGGACGCGCTGCCAGGGATGGAGTGCCTGCCCGATTCGCTGGCCGGCCGCGAGTTTTATCATCCGACGACGCGCGGCGTGGAGCAGCGCATTTCCGAGCGGCTGGCGGAGATTCGCGCGCGCAAGCCGGAGCGGCGCGGGCAGACGGGTGAAGAGCCTGCGGACGAGAGTTGAGGCCCCGGCTTGCACGGGATACGGGATTCCCTTATTATGTGTACATGAACGTGACTCTGTCCCTGGACGACGATCTGGTCAAACAGGTCAGGAAGATCGCCGTGGAACAGGATACGACCCTGACCGGCCTGGTGCGCGCGCACCTCCAGCGGCTCGCCTCTGAAGATGTGGCTTCCGGCCGGAAGCGCCGGGAGCGCGAGGCGCTGGAGCGCAGCTTCGAACAGCACAGTTTCAAGATGGGCAAACGCACGTGGAAGCGGGCCGATCTCTATGAGCGCTCCTGATTTTCTCGACACAAACGTACTGGTTTACGCCTACGACAAGGGCGATCCCGACAAGCAGCGGGTGGCGGGGGATCTCATCCGGGGGGCCCTCGCGGGCGAGATGGTGACGTCAACTCAGGTGCTCGCCGAGTTTGCGTCGGTCCTGCTGCACAAGATGTCGGTGCGTCCGCAACGAGTGATGGCGATGCTCGATGCGCTGGGTCCGATCAGGTTGATTTTCCCGGATGGCGACATGGTGCGGCGAGCGGTGGAGGCGCGGGCGAAGTACGGCCTGCACTTCTACGACGGGATGATCGTGGCGGCTGCCGAGCGGGGCGGTTGCGGGCGCATCTGGTCCGAGGACCTGAGCGCCGGACAGAAATACTTCGGGATCGCAGCCGGGAATCCGTTTGGGTGAAGACACTACGGCCGCGGGAGAAGGTTGAAAGCCCGTTGATGCGCCGGACGAGGCGAGCGTAATTGCCCGCCGCGCCCGGCCGGTGTGGGAACTTTGCGCATCGCTGCGCGCGATCACCATTTATCAAATGCCGGCATTGGACCGGCGCCGTGAGGCGCCAGACACCTGTTCGCGCCCGCCCCGCAGGGCGGACACGTCAACGAAGAAGCTGGCCAGCTTCGATTGAATTTGTAGCAGGGGCGCGCAGGGGATGTGCGGGCAAGTGGTTGAGACGATGGGGGAATTGGGGTGTGAACGTGAAGAACAAGTATCAGGTGGTCATACCGCAGCGGGTTCGCGAGCAGATCGGCGTCTCCGTCGGCGATATCTTTGAGGCGCGGGTAGAGAAAGGAAGAATCGTCTTCGAACCGAAGTCGGTGGTCGATCGCGGAATCGCCGAGAGCCTGGCCGACTTCGAGAACGGCCGCTCGTTCGGCCCCTTCGACACGCACGCGGAATTTGTGGCATCCCTGCACAAGGAGACGCGGAAACTGGCTGCCTCCAAGAAGAAGCGCTCGCGCCGATGAGGCTGGAGTGGAAGGCGACCTCTGGGAGGCCCGCGTGACTGGCGCCTGGCGCTTCTATTTCACGATCAAGGGCGATGTCTACAGGGTGCACGAAATCAAAGCCCACCCGAAAAAGTGATGGGACGGGCGGCCTGAGAGGCCGCCGCAGGCTGGGAGCCTGCCCCACCAAAAACCTCCACCCATTGCCCGCGCGCGGACAGGCGCATTACCGGGTCGAGACCGAGCGCGCTTTGCACTTCGCCAGAGCTCATCTCCGGCTCGAATTCGTAGTAGCGGCGCAGGAACGCTTCTACCGCCGGGAAGCGCAGCACACCCCATTGCGGCTCCCACGTGCGCGAGTACAGGATGAGCACGTCGGGATGCGCCGGGGCGAGCGCGCGCAGCGTGGATTCGTGCAGGTCCGAGGTCTCCACGGTCTTCATCGGATGTTCCACATAACCGAACTCGGGACGCCGTAGCGCGGCGGTCAGCGGCCACGCCGTGTACACGGTCGCGTCCGGGTAGTGGTCCTCCACGAAGCGCGCCGCGGCCACCTGCAGATCCACGAAATCCACCATGGCCAGGTTGTTTTCATACGGGAACGGGAACGGCGGGTTCACGAACATCCCGGACACGAGGCCGCCGATCATGCCCACCGTCGCCACCGTGCGCCACACCCGCCCTACGGTAGTCAGCGCCGCCGCCACCGCACAATACAGCAACGGAAGCACGGGGACCAGATACCGTTCCAGCGCCGCGCCTCCCAGCAGACTCACCAGCAGCACGTGCGCGCCCGCGAACAGAGCCACCAGCCCCCATGCGCGAGTTCGAAACGCGCGGCCACGCCGGAGCGCAGCCACAATGGCCAGCGCGCCAATCCAGCGGAAATCGCTGACGAACAAAAAATACAGACGGCGCAGCAGCGCGAACGACGCGCGCACGGGATGAAGCGCGTACCCGATGTTGTAGTGCGTGAAACCGGGGTCGCCGAATAAATGCCCGGTGACGTGGCGCAGGTATAGCAGCCAAAGGCCCAGCGCGACGAACGAGGGCACGAACAGCATGGCCGCCGGCAGCTTCCTTTGCCGCGCCAGATCCAGCGCGAACAGCAGCGGCAGAATCACGCCGGTCTCTTTGGTCAGCACCAGAACCATACAGGCCACGGCAGCCGTAACGTATCGCTTCTGCAGGTAGAAGAGCAGCGCGGCTACGGTGCACACCATCGCGGGCATGTCCAGTTGCGCCATCATGGCCTGCGTGTAGAAGAGCGGATCGGCCGCCAGCAGCAGCACCGCGATGAAGGCGGGAGCGCCCGTGACCCCGCGGCACAGCTCGATGGCCAGAAGGAACGTGAACAGCATCCCCAAACTGGCCAGCGCCAGCATGGCTACGCGCGTGGCCGGGATGGAATAACCGAACACGCGCCACACCAACGCCAGATACGCCATCACGCCCGGCGGATGAACATTGGGCACCGTGGAGCGCGGCACCCAGACGCCCTCGCGCAGAATGTCCAGCGCAGCGGGCACGAACTGGCCGTGCTCATCCCAGAAATACGGGAGCGACAACAGGGGCGAGTGAATGGCGAAAACGACGGCGGCGAACAGCGCGAAGAAGAAAACGTAGACGCCCGGGCCGGCGCGCCTCGGCGTTGCGGTCGCGGCGGTCATCTACTGGATCGCGATACCCGGCTGCTGCGCCTCCAGATGAATCTCTCCGAAGGCGGCCTCGTACTGCGACAGATTCTGCTGCAGGACATTGCTGAGGGCCTTGGCCTGCTGCGGGCTGATGTACACGCCCTGGAAATTATGAATGGACACGTGTTCGGACGAGGACTGGTTCACCGTGCCGAACATCAGAAAGAAATCCCACAGATTGACGCGCACCTGCACGCTGTTGGCGTAGCTCTCGCGATAGTCGGCGGTGTTGGTGAGCTGAATTCTGGGCGGCTGGACGGGAGTCATAGACCTATCCTGTCACACGGCGCGGGGCGCGCGTCATGGGTAAACCGGGGTGACTTTCATGCCCGGCTTGATGGCCTTCTCGGTGGGCAGCGCGACGGAATCGCCGTCCCTCAGCCCGCTGGTCACCTCGACACGGCCGGCGCTGGTGACGCCCATCTGGATGGGGCGCCACTCGAGGACATTGTCGGTGCCGAGGGCCAGGACGCCGTTGACGCCGTCCTGGCGGCGCAGCGCTTCCCGCGGCGCGGTGAGCGCGTTCTCCACCACCTTCGACTGGATCTCGGCGTTCACGTTGGTGCCGGGGACGAGGTCGCGGTCCGGATTGTCGATGACGCACCCCACTTCGCCCACCTGCCGCGTGCCCAGCGGGACCACCTCGGTGGGCAGGCGATCCACCACGCCCTTCCATCGCCGGCCGGGCAGCGCATCCCACGTGATGGTGACGGGCATGCCCACGCCCACGCGGCCCAGGTCCGGCTCATCCACGTACACCTTGACGCGCACGCGATCCAGCCGTCCGATATTGGCCACCAGATCCCCCAACTGCAGATAGGCGCCCGGCGTCAGATCGAACTGGTAGACGGTTCCCGAGACCGGCGCGCGCACCGCCGACAGCGCCAGATTATTGCGCGCGATCTGCTCGGACGCCTGGGCCTCGCGCACGCGCGCCTCGGCGGCGGATTTGTCGGGCGGAGTCACCAGCGCGGCGCGGCGCTCGTTCAGCGATTGAATCTGGAGCTGCGCCTGTTTCACGCGCTCCTCGGCATCCTGCACTTCCTTGTGGGTAGCCGCCTGGCGCGCTTCCAGCCGCTGCAGAGCGCCATAGTCGCGCCGGGCGGTTTCGAGATCGAGCCGGGCGCGCGCCAGACTGCCCTCCATCTCGGCGATGTCGGCGGCGCGGCCTCCCTCGTCGATCACCGCCTGTTGCGCCTGCGCGCCCTTCACCCGGGCCTCGGCAACCGCGACACCGGCGGCAACCTGATTCGTGTCCAGCTCCACCAGCGGGTCCCCGGCGCTTACCTTCTGGCCGCGATGCACGAAGATCTTCTGCACGGCGCCGGCGAGGCCCGCCCGCGCGGTGGCCCATTCGATGGGCTCCACTTTGCCGTTGGTCGGAATGCTGCTGACGATGGTCTGCCGCGACGTTCGCGCGAAGGGCACCTCGGGCGGCGCGGCCTTGCGTGACACGCCCCAGGCGACGATGACGGCAAGGGCGGCCACTCCGCAAACAAGAGCCATGGTACGGCCGCGGACTTTCACTGCCGTGGCCTCGCGCAGTGGTCGAATAGCAACTGCCACTCGGCGAGTTGAATCTCGCGCGCGGCCCGGTGCGCGGGCGCATCCTCGGCGGCATGGCGGGCGCGGTCGCAGAAGTCGACGAAGGCGAAGGCGTCCCACGTTTCCGCCACCGTGAATCCTGCGTCCGGT
>CAYVPZ010000430.1:0-4800 GCA_964453955.1 uncultured Solibacteraceae bacterium
CGGAAGCTCGAACACGGCCCCAGTGCTCAGGCGCAGGCCGCGCGGGGTGAGGGGATTGCCGCTCTCGATGAGCACCCAGTCCGGTCCCAGCACACTGAACGCGGCCGCCGCGCCGGTGAACGCGATGGCGCGCTCTTCGCCCTGCGGGCCGCGCACCATCAGCGACGAGTTTCCCGCGTAGAGCAGCGTGCCGTCGTCGAAAAGGAGGGCGGGAAGGGAAGCGCCGGGCAGGTTCCCCGCGAACAGCACGCTGCCGTCCAACAGCGAAAGGTCGATGCGCCACAACTGCCCGTCGCGCTGGACCAGAAAGGCGGCGCGGGAGGAGTCCGGGGCGGCCAGGGAGACCACGGTCCCGTTCAGGTCCGCGGCGCTGGCGGGCGCGGGTGCGAAGGCAGTCCCGTTCCAGCGCAGCAACTCGCCCGAATCCGGCAGCCATGCCAGGGCCGGCGCGCCCGCCGGCGTGAAGGCGAACAGGGCCGGGCCGGGGGCTGTCCAGACGGCGCCCGCGGGACGCCCCAGGCCATCGAGAACACTCAGGCGATCCTTCGTCTTGAGCATGGCCGCGCTTCCCGAGGACGCCGCACTGACCACGCCGGTGGCGGTAATATCGCCGAGCCAGAAATTCCCCAAGATGCCGAGGAGCGGGCGAACGGTGCCCGCGCCATCGCGCAGGAAGCCGATTCGCGGCGGGGTCAGGCCCGTCTGCGCCATTCCCAGGGGGACCGCGAGGAGGGAGCCGGCAACCAGAGCAGTGGCCATAAATCGTGTTCTCATGGGGTGGCCCCTGTGATGACGATGACCGGGGTTCCGATGGAGGGAGGCCCGGGGGCATTGGCCAGCGTGGACGATTGCGTCTGGGCCTTGCGCTCGCCCAGAACCAGACCGCCGGCGGCCGCCCCGCCAACCGCCGCGGCAATGAGCAGCCATTTTCGATAGGAGTGCGAGGCGTGGAACTCGGCGCTGCCCCCGGAGCCGGCCGCCACCTTATCGCTCAGGAATTGGGGGACCACCATGCCCGCGCGCGCCGTGCCTTTGGCCACGGTGACGCGAACCTCGAACGGACCGGTGGTGCGGTTCCAGCGCATCCCCCAGACGGTGGCCCGGCCGTCCGCTTTGGTGGTGACGATCTCGGTGCGCAGTCCGCTGCTGAAGGTTCCTCCGGGGCCGTCGGCGGGAAGCTGGAAACTCACCGCGGCCGCTCCCACGGGCTGGCCGGTTTCGTCGGTCACCTGAACGGTGATGCCGCGCGTGGCCCGCGATCCGATGGCGTATACGGCGCCTTCCCCCTCAATAACACGGAGCTGAATGATGGCGGCCGCCTGTAGAGGGAGCACCGCCAGGGCCACCGCGGCGCGCCGAAATACTCTGGTTCCCACGTACCTATACGTGGCCGGCGGAGGGGATTGCTCTCAGGGAAGGCGGGGGAGGCAAATAGCCCGCCGGACCGCGATGCTATGATGGACTCGACGGGAGGTTCGGCGACGCATGGGACCGGAAATGATCTTCATTATTCTCCTGGCCCTGGTTCTGTTCGGACCGAAAAAACTTCCCGAGCTCAGCCGCACCGTCGGCCGCGCCCTCCGCGAGTACCGGCGCGTGCAGAGCGAGCTGAAGGCCACGCTGCAGCACCACATGAGCGAGCTGGAGAAGGAAACCGGCTCGATCCGGGACATTACCCGCAACTTAAACAACGACATCTACACCAACTATTACGACTCCCATAACTACGGATCCCGGAGTTACGGGGCGGAGCCGTGGGAGCCGGCGCCGGGCGCAACCGCTTTTCAACCAGCCATCGAATCATCCACCGCGGGCGCATCCGCAATTCAGGGCGCCCATGCAGACTCGCCCACCGAGGCGAACCAGGGTCAACTGGCCGTGAATGGGACCGTTCCGCGTGGTTTGCCGGCGCCAGCGGAGGCGGCGGCGCGGACGGAAGAGCAGGATTCGCACACTCCCGCGGCCAGCCCCGTAGAGAGCTAAGCTTCTTCGAATCATGGACGACGGAACCGACGAGCCTCGCGCTGCCGGAGATGGAGACGTGTCCGGGCAGGACAACCGGGGGAACCTGCCCGCGCTAAGACGCGGGGGCGGGGCGGCCGTCCCTCCACCGCCCCCTCCGCCCTCCGGCGAGGACGAAGAGGACGGCATGCTGCGCATGTCCTTTCTCGAGCACCTGGAGGAACTGCGCACCCGCATCATCCGCTCGCTGTGGGGGCTGGGGATCGGGTTCATCGTCAGTGTCTCCTTCGCCAACTATCTGTGGACCATCGTCACCGAGCCGGCGGTCACCGCCCTGAAGCACCTCGGGGTGAACCCTCCGCGCCTGGTGATGATCGAGCCCATGGAGGGGTTCTCCATCATCTGGGTCAAGATGCCGCTGCTGCTGGCCATCTTCGTGGCGTCGCCGTGGACTCTGTATCAGGTTTGGGCGTTCATCGCGCCCGGCCTGTACAAACGCGAACGCCGCATGGCCGTGCCGTTCATCCTGGCCACGGCGGGGCTGTTCATCGCCGGCGGGTTGTTCGCTTACTTCGTGGCTTTCCGCTTCGGGCTGGAGTTCCTGCTGGGACTCGGTCTGATGAACAACGTCCAGCCCATGGTCACCATCACCGAATACTTCGATCTGTTTGTGAAGGTGACCCTGGGGGTGGCGCTTGTTTTCGAGCTTCCGGTACTGATCTTTTTCCTCACGCTGATCCGCGTCGCCTCGCCGCGGTTCCTGCTGAAGCATTCCCGTTACGCCATTCTGGCCATCGTGATCGCGGCCGCCATCATCACGCCGACGCCCGACGTTTTCAACCTGATGCTGTTCGCAATTCCTATGAACCTGTTGTATTTCATGGGATTGTTCGCCAGCTATCTGTTGGTGCTGAAACGGGAGGGCAGGAGTTTTCCGTGGATGAAGGTGCTTCTCTGGGTGCTGGCGGTACTGATGGTACTGGCTGCGGCGGCGTACCTGGCCATTGTACGATTCGGGTATAAACCGGTCCCACATTGGCCGTTCCTTGTGCGATAAAAATTCGGCGTTCCTCTGGATTTACGGATGGTTTCGTAATAGTATTGTTTTCGGCTCCACGACAAGTTTCAGCGCAGAGGAAGGCGCCGCGTTGCGCGGAGTCCGAGGACTCGGGCTGGTTCCATGGACATCTACAAAGCAATTCACGACCTGATTCAGGAGAAAAAGCGGCTGGACGCAGTGATTGCGTCGCTGGAAACGCGGTCGAACGGGCACTCCCGCGAGAAGAGCAGGCGCGGCCGCAAGAGCATGAACCCCGAGGAGAGAGCCGCCGTGTCGAAGCGAATGGCCGCCTACTGGGCCGCCCGCCGCGGGCAGCCGGCCGTGCCATCGGAGCCGAGCGCAAGGGCGGCGGCGCCGGCGGAAATGCCTCCCCCGGCGGAATTGGTGCGGGCCGTGGCGTCGGGCTTCGAAGCCTCACCTGCCTGAGTCCGCACGGGGTCGCCTGACCATCACTGAACATCTGCAACGGAGCAGGGCGGCCTGAGAGGCCGCCGCAGGCTGAGAGCCTGCCCTACTTCAGGGCTTGCGGCGGAGGATCATTCCGGTGTCGGTGGCGGCGAACCACTCGGCACCCGCACGCGCCAGCATGATCCTCCCGGCGACCGCCCGGTAGTCGACAGTCTCCTCGCGCAATGCCGGGAAATCGTCGCCGGTGAAGATGCGGACTTTCCCGGGCACGGGCGTGTCGGCGAGTTTCCCGGGAACCTGAACCGCGGCCAACACCAGCAGAAGGCCATCCGGACCGGTGGCCAGGTCCGAGATGCGGGCCCCGTCCAGATGGAAGCGAGTGGTGCTCTTCCAGGCGGACCAGCTTCTTTCGGTTACCTCGGAATAAACCTGGGTGGGGGAATCGGGCGCGAATACCAGCCAGCCGTAGTCCGCGGCCGGGAAGGCCACGGTCAGCAGACTCTGGTGCAAGCCGACCGGGCTCCAGGTCCAGGTGCGGCCCCCATCCACGGTCTTTCCGGCGAAGACACCTCCGTCCGGTGGTGGCCGGTAGCGCGCCTTGTCCGGTTCCAGCCAGGCGGGCGGCGGCCGCTCCCCGCGCCAGGTTACCTCGCCCACCGTCGAGCCGCGCAGGGGATCGCTGAAGTGAACGTACTCGAACGTAACCTCGGCCGGGAGGGCGGCCACCTTTGCCGCGTCCGCCGCGGGCGTCCAGTGGGAGCCGCCATCGGAGGTCCGTTCCAACACCCGTCCACTGCCCACCAGCCAGCCGCGCAGCGGGTCAGTGAAGAAGACGCGGATGTAGCCTCGTCCGGATCGGATGGTGGTCCAGTTGGCTCCGCCGTCGCGGGTGCCGGAGATGCCGGAGGCGGTTACCATCCAGCCCGTGGTGTCGTTCAGGAAAAAAAGAGACCGGGGATACGCGGGGGAAGTCCCGGTGATCCAATGCTCGCCGCCGTCGCGCGTGGTCACCGAATAAGGGCGGGGTTTACCGCTATCCCGTTCCAGCATGCCCACCGCGATGCACACCTTCGGCGCGGGGCAGGCGATGGCGGCGATGTTGAAGGCGCTGTGCGGCTGGTCGAAGAAGAACGAGCGCTGCCACAGGGGGGCGGAATCGCCGGCGGCCGGCGGAGGGAGTAAGGGGGGTAGAAGGAGTAAAGGGAATAAGGGGAGTAAAGGGAATAAGGGGAGTAAAGGGAATAAGGGGAGCAGAGGGAGCACGTCAGTTGGTGGACGATCCGGGGGCCAGCGCCGTGGCCACGCGCGCCCCCTCGGCCGGGACGGACCGCGACAGTTCCAGCAGACAGCCCACCTGTTCGCCGACGGTG
>CAYVPZ010000431.1:0-4766 GCA_964453955.1 uncultured Solibacteraceae bacterium
ACACCTCATTTCCCAGTTTTCCGCTTTTCCTGGGGGCAGAGGTGCACGTCACCGGATTTCCACCGGATTTCGCGCGCGCTGATACGATGTAGCGTATGGTTCTGTCCGATGTGGACATCCGGCGCTACCTCGCCGAAGGGAAGATCAAAATCACGCCCGAGCTGCCGCCGGAGCAGTTCGGAAGCTGCTCGGTGGACTTCCGCCTGGGCGCCGAGTTCAGCATCTTCGAACACAGCCGCCACGCCTTCATCGACCTCCGCGACAAGCGCGCCATCGAAGACCTCATGACGCCGGTGATCGTCAAGGACGGCGAGCCGTTCATCCTGCAGCCGCGCGAGTTCGTGCTGGCCATCACCGAAGAGCGCCTCGATCTCGCCGACGACGTTCTGGGCCGCCTCGAAGGCCGCTCCAGCCTCGGCCGCATCGGGATCATCGTGCACGGCACGGCAGGGCTGTTCGATCCGGGCTGGTCCGGCAACGCCACGCTGGAGCTGAGCAACCTGGGGCGCATGCCGGTGGCGTTGTACCCGGGCATGCGGATTTGCTCGTTCACGTTCGAGCAGTTGACCTCGCCGTCGTCGATGCCTTACTGGAAGAAGGCCGGCAACAAATACGCGGGGCAGACGCGCCCGCTGGCCAGCCGGTTGTCGGGCGAGTTCAAGAGCTGAGGGACGCTCCCGGTTTCAACACTGCGCGGATCGTGTCCAGCGGCAGCACCAGCTTCAAAGGCTCATCCAGAAGGCGAAGCGCGCCGAAGCGTTCGTACCAGCGAGCGGCCTGCTCGTCCTTTGCGTCGATGGCGAGGGCGACGCCGCCCACCAGTTGAGCCACGGCCAGCGCGCGTTCGCCAGCCGCGAGCAGCAGATCGCCCCCGAGCCCTCGTCCCTGCACCCCACGCGATACCGCCAGGCGGCCCAGCCGAAACACTGGTACCTCGTAGCGGCCGAGCTTGCGCGTCAGCCTGGCCGGCGTCTTCGCGAAGGCGATAGCGCCGGGGCTGATCGTGTAATAGCCGAGGATCGCGGCTGGCGCGCCGGGGGCAACCGCAACGAACGTCCTGGCGCCCCCGCCCTCGTGCTGCTGGCGCGCGTAGCGTTGCAGGTATTCGTTCAGCGCGGGGACTCCGCAATCGAAGCCGGCGCGGTCATGCCGGCGGCTCAGCGCCTCCTCGCGCCACTCGAGTGCGGCAGCCCGTTTCACCCGCGTTTCCGGCGGCGTTTCGCGGCCGCCCGCAGCGCGGCGGTCGGCTTCGGCGGATGCTCCAGGAGATCCAGCACCCGGATGCTGTCCCGAGCCGTCAGCGCGATGCGCTCATTGCGGGCGATGACCTCTTCGGCGGCGGGCAACGCGGTGCGCATGACAAACGCGGTGAGATCGAGCCGTTCGTAAGCGGCGGCGGCGGCGAGAATGCGCTTCTGCTCCCGGGAAGCCCGCAACTCGATTCGATCCGTCCGCGCTGGCGAGGTAAGCGGCATGGTCAGGTTCCTCTCTTCAGGATAGCGTACGTACGTTGTACGGGTGAGGCTGGGCAACCTTTACTCGTTCACATACTGGTGATCCGGAGCCCGCACAATCCGCCGTAGCTCCCCGTAGTCCAGCCAGTTCAGCTCGCAGCGCTCGCAGTTGTCGATGATCACGTTGCCTGGACCGGCGTATGGATGCGTGTCCATTTCCTCGTGGCATTGCGGGCAGCGGATGTGCCGGTCCAGCTCGTGCGGATCGGGGCGGTGCGGAAGCTCGGCCGGCGTTTCCCGGTGCGCGCGAAGATCCTCCACCGTGGCTACGAACGTGTCCACGTCCATCAGCATGCCGCGGCAGCGCCGGCAGTAGAGGAAGCGGTGACCCAGCAGCGCCGCGCGGAACAGGGGCACGGCACAGACCGGGCAGGCCTCTTCCAGCGGTTCCCCCAGCACGCGCACGCCCTCGTCATCCGGCTGCGGGAAGAACGCGTTGCCGCAGTAGTCGCAGGAGAAGAAGTCCTTGTCGTCGTCGAGGCGCATGGGCGCGCCACAGCCGGGGCAGTGCATATCCAACTCATCGGCTGAACCGCGCGAGAAGTGCAGATCAGTACGGCCACTGCGGTTTGGTGAACGCGGCCCCGTCTACCCACAGCGTCTGAGCCGTGATAAACGATGCCGCCGGACTGGCCAGGTACACCACCGCGCTGGCCACGTCGGCGGGCGTTCCGATGCGGCCCAGCGGGGTGACCGCCGCCCACCTGTTGGAGTAGTCGGGATCGTCGGCCGTGGTGCGCTCCACGGCAATCGCCCCCGGCGCGACACAGTTCACGCGAATCCCGTAGCGCCCCAGCTCAATGGCGGCCACCTTCGTGAACATCTCGATGCCGCCTTTGCTGGCCGTGTATGCCACCAGACCGGGAAATGGCGCCTTGCAACAACCGGACCCGATGTTCACGATGGCCCCGCCGCCGCGCTCCTTCATGAGCCGGCTCGCGGCGCGCGTGCACAGAAAACACCCGGTCAGGTTGGTGCGAATCACGCGGTCCCATTCGTCGTCGGTCACGTCCAGCAGCGGACCGGCAGTTTGCACGGCAGCGTTATTGACCAACACATCCACCCGCCCGACCTCCCGGAACATGCGCTCCACCTCGGCTGGCACGCCGACATCCGCCTGCACGGCGAAGCCCTCGCGGCCGAGTTCGGCGATCCCGGCCACCACCGCGTCCGCCCCCGCCGGATCGTTCAGATGGTTCACGGCCACGCGGCAACCCGCGCGCGCCAGCTCCAGGGCGATGGCCTTACCGATCCCCCCGCTCGCCCCGGTGACAACCGCCGTCAGTCCGTCAAGTATCATGTCTGGTGATGAGTATATCGCCGGTTTTCCGGCTGGGGATCGGGCTTCGCCGATTCTACGCCGCCGTTCGCCGAAGTACCGTGCCGATTCTCCCCGGGCACTGCTAAGCTGCAGACATGGAAGAAGATCGGCGGGACATCGACGAGCGGATGCGGGGCCGCCGCACTCCTGGCCTCTCGCACCTGATCCTCGGGGTGGCGATTGTCGCGGTCGGAGTCGCCCTCCTGCTGGATAACATGGGGATCTACCGGTTCGGCGAGCTCTGGCGGTTCTGGCCGGTGATCCTGATCGCGCTGGGCCTTTCCAAGCTTTTGGACTCCGGGGCCGGCGGAGGCAGGCTGTGGGGCGGACTCCTTGTCGTGCTGGGCTGCGGATTCGTGGCCGACAACCTGCACATCTTCCACTTCGGCTTTGAGCTGATCTGGCCGCTGGTGATTACCTACTTCGGCGGAATGCTGTTGTGGCGAGGCCTGAGCCCGGCGTCGTGCGGAAGGTCCATGTGGAACCCCAATTCGGGCGGGCGTGACTCCAACTCGGACTTCAACTACACGGCCATATTCGGGGGCGGGAAGCGGCGGATTGAATCGAAGGAGTTTCGCGGAGGCTCCGCGGTGGCCGTCTTCGGCGGCTACAACATCGATCTGCGCGACGCGGGCATGGCCGGCGAAAGCGCCACCATCGATGTAAACGCGTTGTTCGGCGGCATGGACATCCGGGTGCCCGACACGTGGAAGGTGGAAGTGCGGGCCAGCGCGATTTTCGGCGGCGTGGACGATAAGACCGTGCCGCCGCGGACCACCGCGGGCGTCAAGCCGCCGCTGCTGATCGTGACCGGTTTCGCCGCCTTCGGCGGTATCGTAGTGAAGAGCTGAACGGCGGGCGGGCCAGGCGATGCATCCCATTCTCGCCAAATACACGCGCTTGGCGGGCTACCTGCTCGCGTGGGTGCCCATCGCCGCCATGCTGGTGTACCTGCTGGGCCTGTCCGGCCACCTGACCTTTGGCGAGGCCGCCGCCATTGTGATTCCGCTGACGGGGTTCGACGCGTTCATTTGTCTCTCTCCCTGGTATCTGTGCCGGACGCTTCCGCCGCGGGCTTCGGGCGCGTTCAAACTGCTTTTTAACCTGGTGGGCGCGGCCTTTGCCAGCGGTCTGCTGCTGGTGGTTGCCGGGAAGGGAATCGCGCTGGGGCTGACCCACTGGTGGCCCCTGCTGAACGAGCATTATTCGCACCCGCACCTGCTGCCCGTGGTGTTCAGTGTCGGCGTGCTGATGTATCTGCTGGCCATCGCGCTGCATTACGTGCTGCTTTCGGTGGAGGAATCGCAGCAGGCGGCCACGCGCGAAAGCGAGGCCCTGGTGCTGGCCCGCGAGGCCGAATTGCGCGCGCTGCGGGCGCAAATCAACCCGCATTTCCTGTTCAACAGCCTGAATTCCATCAGCGCGCTCACCACGGTGGACCCGGCGCGGGCGCGCGACATGTGCATCCTGCTTTCCGACTTCCTGCGCAAGACGCTCAGCGCGGGCGACCAGGATACCATCCCGCTGGCCGAGGAGATCGCGCTGATCCGCACCTATCTGGGGGTGGAGAAGATCCGCTTCGGCGCGCGGTTGTCGTTCGAGATCGACGTGGAAGAGAATTGCGAACGCTGTCTGCTGCCGCCGCTGCTGCTGCAGCCGCTGATCGAGAACGCCATCAAGCACGGCATTTCCGGGCTGACCGAAGGCGGCGTGATCGGGGTGCGCGCGCGCGCCAACGAGCGCTTTCTGCGGCTCACCGTGGAGAACAATTTCGACACCGGCTATCGCGCGCTGCGGCGCAGCGGCATCGGGCTGGCCAACGTCCGCAGCCGGCTGGAAGCGCGATACGATGGGGATGCTCGCATGGATGCCGGGGCCCAGGAGGATCGGTATCGGGTGGAAATCGTGATGCCCGTGAATGTCGCTGCCGC
>CAYVPZ010000432.1:0-4761 GCA_964453955.1 uncultured Solibacteraceae bacterium
GCTGGACTACCACCGAAGGCGCGCCCACCCCGCTGGGCGTCACCTGGATCGAGCGCGAGCAGGCGTTCAACTTCGCCGTTTTCTCGGACCACGCCGAGAGCATGACGCTGCAGTTGTTCGCTCCCGCCGACCTGGTCAACGCCGCGTTCACTTTCCACTTCGATTTCCTGCGCAACAAATCGGGACGGATCTGGCATTGCCGCATCCCCGCCGCCGCCATCGGCGCCGCCCGCTATTACGCGTATTCCGCCACTGGCGCCGATCCCGGCTTCGACCCGCAAAAGCAGTTGCTCGATCCTTACGCCCGCTGCATTTTCTTTCCCAGTTCGTTCGACCGGAAGGTGGCCATGCGGCCGGGTTCCAATCGCGGCCGCGCGCCTCTGGGTGTAATCCCGCCGCCTCAGCCCGACAACGGCGAGCGGGCCCCTTTGTATTGCATGGCGCACCACGAGTCCGACGCGATTGTCTACGAGCTGCACGTCCGCGGCTTCACGAAGCACCCGAGTTCCGGCGTCGATCCCGCGCGCGCCGGAACCTTCGACGGCCTGGTGGAAAAAATCCCCTACATCAAGGAACTCGGCGTCACCATCGTGGAATTGATGCCCGTCTACCAGCGGGACCCGCAGGATGACGATTATTGGGGCTACATGCCCCTGAACTTCTTCTCCGCGCACGACCCCTATGCCAGCCGGCGCCTGCCCTGCCAGGAGCACGAAGAGTTCCGCGACATGGTGAACGCGCTGCACCAGGCGGGCATGGAGGTGATCCTCGACGTGGTTTACAATCACACCGCCGAAGGGGATCATCGCGGCCCGTTGTACAGCTACAAAGGGCTCGACAACAGCGAATACTACATGATGTCCGGCGACCCGGCCAGTCCCTACGCCAACTATTCGGGCACCGGCAACACGCTCAACGTCTCCAGCCCGTACGTCCGCCAGATGATCCTGGACAGCCTGCGCTACTGGCGCCGCGAAATGGGCGTCGACGGGTTTCGCTTCGACCTGGCCTCCGTATTCAGCCGCAATCCCGACGGCTCTCTCAACTGGGAGAATCCGCCCATTATCGGCGAGATCGCTGCCGATCCGGACCTCCACAACATTCGGCTGATCGCCGAGCCGTGGGACGCCGGCGGCGCTTATCAACTGGGCCGCGGTTTCCCCGGCATCACCTGGCTGCAGTGGAACGGCCGGTTCCGCGACGACGTTCGCCGCTTCGTCAAGAGCGACCCGGGCATGGTGCCCGATCTGGCGCAGCGCTTGTATGGCAGCCACGATTTTTTCCCGGACGATCGCGCCAACGCGTATCACGCCTTCCAGAGCGTCAACTACGTAACCTGTCACGATGGGTTCACCCTCTACGATCTGGTCGCCTACAACGAAAAGCACAACCAGGCCAATGGCGAGAACAATACCGATGGCATGGACCAGAACTATAGTTGGAACTGCGGCGTCGAGGGCGACGACAAGGTACCCCCCGAGGTGATGGCCCTGCGGCGAAGGCAGATCCGCAATTTCTGCTGCCTGCTCATGCTCTCGAACGGCACGCCCATGTTCCGCGCCGGCGACGAGTTCATGCACACCCAGCGCGGCAACAACAACCCCTACAACCAGGACAACGAGACGAGCTGGCTGGACTGGCGCCGGCTGCGCCAGAATCCGGACATTTTCCAGTTCTTCCAGCGTATGATCGCGTTCCGCAAAGCGCACCCGTCGCTGTGCCGCAGCCGCTACTGGCGCGACGACGTGCGCTGGTACGGCGCAACCGGGCCGGTGGACGCGTCGGAGGACTCCCGCAGTCTGGCCTTTTTCCTGAACGGCGCCTCGCAGAACGATGACGACCTCTACGTGATGATCAACGCCTGGTGGGAGGAACTGGCGTTCGCTATCCAGGAAGGGGTGGAGGGTGAGTGGCTGCGCGTGGTGGACACCAGCGTCGCCGGCCCCGACGGCATGGTGGAATCCGGCGTCCCGCTGGCCTCGCCCGATTACTTCGTCCAGCCGCGCTCGGTGGTGGTGCTGGTCCGGCGGAAGCTGCGGTCACCCGCTCGCTGACGCTCCCACCGCAAACACCCGCAGCACCAGACAAGTAATGTCATCGTGCTGGCGCGTTGCCCCCACAAACGCGTTCACCGACGCCGTCAGCGTGCCCAGCGCCTCCGCCGCGCTTCCCTTCCCCAGACCATCGATCACGCCGAGCATCCGCTCTTCCCCGTACTCCTCCTGCTTGTCGTCCTCGGCCTCCACCAGCCCGTCGGTGAAGATCACCAGCAGATCGCCGGCGGCCAGCCTGCCCGCCCCGGCCTCATAAGCGGCGTTCGGCCTGATCCCCAGCGGCAGCCCTCCGGTCTCCAGCCGCTCCACCGCGCCCGATGCGCGCCGCAGCACGGGCCAGTTGTGCCCCGCGTTCACATAGGTGAAGTCGCCGCCGGCCGGGTCGATCTCCGCCAGAAAAGCGGTGGTGAAGCGCCGTCCCTCCGGATTCTGCGAGCACAGGTAGCGGTTGAGCAGCCCGATCACGTCCAGCAGCGAACCGGGCCCCGAGGCCAGCGTGCGCAAACTCGCCTGCAACGCGGCCATCATCAGCGCGGCCGGAACGCTTTTGCCCGCGACGTCGCCCACCACAACCAGCAGACGGTCCGGGATGCCGGGCCGGAAGAAAGCGTCGTAGTAGTCGCCGGCCACGGTGTTGGCCGGCCGGGTGGAGAACGCGATGTCGATGCCGGGAACGGCGGGCGGCGCGGCGGGCATCAGCCATCCCTGGATCTCGCGCGCAATCTCCAGGTCTCGCTTCATGGTGACGCGGTCGGCCAGTTCGAGCGCCAGCAGGATCACCAAGGCGGCGCCGCCGAAGAAGGTCAGGTTATCGATGCGGAATTCCCCGTGGTCGGTGTGAAACTCCAGATGTGGGAACAGCAGCAGCACCAGCGCGATCAGGAACAGCACGCGCCGGCCGGGCGAGAGCTTCTCCATCATCGCCCAGAACAGCGCCCGCGCCGTCCGCAGGATTCGGCCCCTGTACCAGTGCTTTTCGCCGAGCGCCGAATCCACTTCCTTCGAATACAGGTCGTAGCTGGCGCGCGCCTCCGCGCGGAACTGCACCCACAGTTCCTGCAGCGCCACGCCGTCGGTGATCCGTTGCCAGAAGTTTCTTACGCGCCCCGCCATCTGTGCCGGCTTTCCGGGTTCAGTATATCCCCTCCGCCAGACTTTTTTCCGCCACCCGTGTCGATTGGCAGGGTCCAGATGTGCGACTCCGATGTCTCAGTGGAGAACGCGATGCGCCCGTTCAGAGCAGCGGATACGCGTGCCGCTTCTCCGCCCGCAAACGTTAGCCTCTGTAGCGGACCGCTGATTCTGGTTCCGTCCTCGGAAACGGGCACGGCGGTTATGGAAGTCGCATCGCCGACCTTCAGAGGGCGAGCAGGCGAGAGGGACTCCCGATCTGATCAATGACGGTGCGAGTGTGCCGCCGTGGATTGTGCTCCAGAGCCCATACAGCTCACGGTTGGGCTTCATGTGTTTCCCGTCTATAGTGGAAATCCAGACGGTCAGGCCGTAGTTCTCGGGCTGCCCGGAGCGGGCCTCGGCTTCACATGCCGCCGCGGCCGAGCAACGCCACAATCTCGAAGTCGCCCAGCCTGGAGCCCGCGCCCAGCGCCGGGACCGTCGACAACAGGGCGCTTTCGAGGAACGATTCGGCCTGCTGATCCAGCAGCGACTGCACTTCGCCGTGCACCTGTGGATCGTCCGGACAGGCCTGGGCGAGGAACGCGGCGCGCTTTTCCGGCGGCTGAGCCAGGGCACGGGCGTCGCGCCTTTGACTGTTTCCCCGGCAAGCCTGGTGTTTCCGAACACCGTGGAGGGCAACACGAGCGCGAGCCAGACCGTCACCTGACGAACGACGGGAATGTGACACTCGACATTTCGACCCTCACCTCCTCCGTCATAGCGCTAAGCAGTGGTTTCGCCCTCGCCGTCACCACCTGCCGGAAAGATGCGGTTCCGGCCGGGGCAACGTGCTCGCTCTCGGTTGCCTTTGCCCCTACCTCCGTGGGCGGCGTCACGGGCACGCTCACGATCACCGATCCCGCTTCGAGCACCCCTCAGATCGTCAATTTGAGCGGGACGGCATCCGCCCCGGTCACGCTTTCCGCAAGCAGCCTGACATTTTGCCACTCAGGCGGCGGGAACCACCAGCACCGCGCAAACTGTAACCCTCACCGTTAACTTGCCTTCGGCCCTGATTGTTTCCTCTGTCGTTGCCACCGGAGATTTCGTTGTCAGCAGCAACACCTGCACGAATGTGCCCGCCGGGTCGACTTGCGCTGTGTGGGTCGCGTTTCAGCCAACTGGCAGCCTGAACACCGCGCGCTATTACCACACGGCGACTGATGTCCGCGGCAGGCCGCTCCAGCTACGGGACCGCAAACGCCAGATCCACCCAATGCCGCCTTTCATCATGGAGGCCGCATCCATTAGAGGTTCTGGAAGGCAAGAGGTCGGCATAGTTTTTAAAGTCTTTTATATCAATCACTTACAGTCCACACTTGTCACTCCTCCCCGAAGTGTGCTAATAAATAGAACTGAGCCCCACGGTAGTCACCGAGGCTCGAAACCGTACGCAAACTACCAGTTCAGATTCGTATTGGAGGTCCAGGGTTATGAATATTCGTCCGCTCTATGATCGCATCGTTGTCAGACGCATCGAGCAGAAGGAAACCATGCAGGGCGGCCTGTATATTCCGGACAGCGCGAAAGA
>CAYVPZ010000433.1:0-4760 GCA_964453955.1 uncultured Solibacteraceae bacterium
CCACCCGCCCCTCGCCCGCGGACTGGACCATCACCGGGGCCCCGCTCAAACCCGCCGCCGCTCCCCCCTCGAACTGAACCTCCTGCAGCAGGCCGTCGCGCTGGTCCTCGTGGATCACCTTCAGTTCGGGTATCCGGTGTTGCTGCCCTCCCCCATCGGAAGGCTCGAATCCCGCGGCCATCAGCGGAAAGTCCGTCAGCCGTGAGGCGCGAAACAGCGGCAGCGGCTTGACCTCGGGCAGATTGTCGAAATACAGGCAGCCCAAATCCGCCTGGCGGGCCACGCTGGTGCGCGTGGGGCGGCATAACGTCGTCCCGCAACGCACTCCCTCGGATGCCGCAAGGACGTGCCGGCAGGTGATGACCACGGTGGGGGAAACGACGATGCCGGTCCCGGCGAGTGCGGACTCCGCGCCCACCAGGGGCACGATGCCGCTGTAGAAGTGGCCGGGCATTTCACCAATTCTATACCACCAACCGCCTCCAGAAACCGCCGGTGTGGCGCGGGATTGAGCACCGGCCGCCCCCTACTACAACGGCTTCAGCGCGAGCAGCGAAAAATCCTGAGTTTTTCCTCCTGGCCGGGCTGGGGGAAACGGCAGCCCCCAGCGAAAGGAGAAAAAAATGATCAATGTTCTGATGATCATCGTCCTGGCGCTGGCTCAGCTCGCAGCCCCGGCGCGCTGGGCCAGGCGGAAGAGTTCGACCTCGCGCGGCTGGCGCGGACCAGCGTGGTGAAGCGCGCCGGTTCCCTGGAACATCTTCTGGATGATACGGTTTAGCAGCGGCGAGCGAGGAGGGCGGTGTGATCGTTATGATTGTGATCACATCGGCAGTCATTCTACACGCTGCATCAGCCTGAAGCCGGGTGACCTCTTCGCATTTCAGCCCTCAAATACGGATATCGAGAAGTCACAAATATGCCCCCAGGGCGCTATGCTTCTGAAATGGATATTGTAAAGATAATCTCCGCCCTCCGGGAGGAAGAAAGGCAACTCGATCTGGCCATTATGAGTCTCGAACGTCTGGCTATGGGTTCTGGCAGGCGACGAGGCAGACCACCGGCGTGGATGACGGCGCTGAAAGCTGGCACGCCAAAGCGCCGTGGCCGGCCGCCCGGCAGCAAGAACAAGCCGAAAACAGAGGCGTAAGCCTGTCCCTCCGGGCTGCGCTCCTTCACGGCTCGGCTGGCGGGTATGCTTCCGGTGCCAACATTAACGAATCACGAACTATGGAGATTCAGTTCACAACTCGGGTGCTCAAAGAGCGGTCGTGTCCATCGCAACACTCGCCTCCATTCCACGCCTCGCGTCCCTCTTTGATCAGGAAATAAACGATGGCCAGCGAAGCCGCGGAATCGACCCACCAGGCCCCCAGGGCGAGCTGAGCGACCAAACCAATTACGACGACAAACGATAACCAGCCGCAAGTGATGCTCTCGATGGCATCGGCGCGAAGTGCCCGGCTTCCGAGCTGGTCGGCCACCGCCAACTTTTGTCGCGCCAGGGTGTACATTATCGGGATTGCCGCGACGGTCAGGATGAGGCCGGGCGTCGAGAATTCAGTTCCTTGATGGTGCCAGAGGCCCCATGCCGCGCCCGCGACTACGTAGAGGGCGAGCGCAAAAAGCAAAGCGCCGGCAATGCGGCTTGCGCGGTCCTCAGCCGTTTCGGACAAAGCTCGGCCCCGACGCAGCTCAACCGATAGCCGCCAGATAAGAACGCCAGCAGATACGAGCTCAATGATGCTGTCGATGCCGAAAACAACCAGCAGAAGGCTGTGCGCGGAAATCCCGGCGCCGATCGCGACAACGGTTTCTACCATCATCCAAATGATGGTCAGCCACTCCAATCGGAACGCAGACTGAATCGACGCGGCCCGCTTCGGCGCGTCCCTTAGTCCCGATACTTCCTTTCCGCAGCAGTCTTCAGACATCATGCGACCGGAATCTCGTGCGCCTCCCGATAGCGTCGGGTATCCAAACATCCCAGTGACCTGCCCCCGAGATTCGCACAAGATCGAACATGATTTTGGACTATTCGCTCCGAACCTCGATGTCGGCATCGCGATTGGAATCTGTAGCTCCTTGATCGGAGTGCGTGTCTTTAGGCGGTTCTCAACCGGGCGGCGGGTCCAGGGCGATCTTCTCGACAAGAACAGCCGCTATGGAATGGCTGACTGGGGGCGAGAACAGGACGGCCGCGCGAGTGGGTCCGCCGGGGCAGGTCCTCAAGACAAGTGCGGCTGACGAATCGCAGTGCGGTTGTCGTAATACACAGTGATAGCAGTCGCGCTTGCTAATCGCACACTGCCGCTTCCGTTAATTTCGACACAGGATCCGGTCGGGTTCAGCATCGCACCGATAATATTCGTTTGACTCAGCATCAGGCTGGATGCCAGTCCAATTGCCAGTCCCCCTTGAGCCAGCGCCCGTTCTGCAACCACCGTGACCGAGACTGCGGGCCGGTCGTCGGAATAGATGTGAAGGCCAGCCCGTCAAAGCGCAACCCCAGCACGGCCACGCTCCCAGTCGTGGTCGGGCCGGCCTTCTGGAATGGCATTTTCGATTCGAGGACACGGGTCCATTGGCCGCAAGCCCCCTCGGGTGACCTCGCTTCTCTTCGCTCCACAAAATCGAGGCTCTTCCCGGCTGTGCCCTCTGATTCAGCCTGAGAGCGCTCGCCCTATCAGGCTCATTCATTCTTACTGAGCACTCGCGCTAATGTCACGACGGGTCTCCTTCCTATGCGGACTTACTTGCCCTCCTTTGTATCAGGGGCTTTCTTCGCGGTTGCCTTCTTGCCCCAGCGCGCGGCTGCACCAGCAGTTCCGGCTTTACTCGCCATTCTTGACCTCTCTGCCGGCGTGAGCGAGGCATTCCGCGCTTTGGCCCCGCTGCTGGCGATAGCGCTCCGCTCCTCGGGGGAGAGTTTCTTCGCGCGGAGCTTGGCCAAATTGACGGCCGACTTGTTCTTTGCCATCAAACAAAGTATACCGCTTACGCAAGCGAGCTATTGACTCGCTTACGCAAGCACGCTATAGTCGTTGTGTACCACCCAGAAAAATCGAGTGGCACCAATGGGAGGCAACTTCAATGACCTGGCAGGGAGTATGCCGGAGAGCGCATCGTTTCGACGAGCACGTCCCGATCACCAGGGGTGAAACACGAATGCCGACCTTATCCGCGGATGAGGAGACCACCGCGCCTTCGCCCTGGTCAAGCGCGGGGAACCCGGAGATCAACCCGAACCGCCTGCTCGGCGAAGCGTTCCGGATCGCCGGCGGTTCCACGGTGCTGCCGCCGACGCGCGCGCATTTGTGCGAGCTAGTGGCCTTCGCACGAGCATACGTCGAGGTCGCACGCGGCGACGGGATCGAGCGGGACGTCCTGGCGAAGCGTTGCCAACAGCTTGCTCAACGCAACGCGGAACTTGAGGCAGTCCTCAGCCGCGTGCAGAACATCGCCGGAAGTTCACTGAAGGAGGTCGCTTAATGCCATCGCGCAGCGGAGCATCCTCGCCGCATAGCGCGAACGAACTCAACCTTCAACCGGCAGACGCCGCCGGGAAGAGCGTCAACCAAAGGAGACAGGAGAATGGAGTACCTGAATGGATCAACGGAGCGGCCGGGCACCACCCCGACCGCCCCGGTAGCAGTGCCAAATGCAGCCAGCACTCAACACCAGTCCCAGGATAACCCGAACGGCGCGGAAACTGAAATAGTAGTTTCCCCTCGTCCGCAAACCACCGGCATCAGTACGCGCGAAAGCGCCTTCCTGCCCGCTATGACGCTCGAGGTGGCGCTCGCCAGACGCGCGGTGATCGTCGAGTTCGTCCGGCGCATCATGGTCCGGGATCAGAGAAGCTCTGCAACTTCTTCGGACTGGAGCCGGAGTTTACGCCCATCGTCGAGGAGCTGGACTGGACCGGAGAGCTCCACGAAGGAGAGCTTTTCTGCTATGCGCGCTATCGCTGCCGCCTGGTCCGCGAAGGACGCGTGGTCGGGGTGGGCGAGGGCTCGTGCAATTCATGGGAGGCGAAGTATCGCTACCGCTGGGTGGCGGAAGAGCAGGTTCCCGAGCATCTCGACCGCACCGGACTGATGAAGCGCGTGATCTGCCGGACACTGTGTGAATTCGATTTCGCGGTGGAGCGCGGAGAGACCACGGGAACCTACGGAAAGCCCGCCGAACACTGGCAGAAGTTCCGTGAGGCCATCGCCGGCGGGACGGCGCGTCAGGTGGAGAAAACCACCCGCCGCGGGCAGTCCATGGCCTGGGAAATCGACGTGGAGCCGGTGCTCTACCGGGTTCCCAATCCGGACATCGCCGATGTGGTGAACACTATCCAGAAGATGGCGCAGAAGCGGGCCCTAGTCGCGGCCACGCTGATCGCCACCAGCGCTTCCGAGTTCTTCACGCAGGATGTGGAGGACGCCGATCCGAACGGACGAAGCGTCGACACGGGTCCGCATGCGTACGGCACGCGCGAGGCGCAGGAGTACGTCCGGGATCGAAAGGCGGAGGCGTTGCGGGCGGGAGCTTCACCGGCGGAAACAGAGACAACGGTGAAGCCGTGGAGGAACTTCGGGGAGATGCGGCAGTACTTCGACCGGGTGCGGGAACAGGTGGGCGAGACCCGGTATCTGGAGGAGCTGGAGCTGGCGGGAGTGCAGAACCCCGGGCAGTTCAAATCATCGGGGAAGGCGCTGGAGTGCTACGCGCGGCTGCAGCGGATTGCCGGGACGAAGGAGGTGGCCTGC
>CAYVPZ010000434.1:0-4759 GCA_964453955.1 uncultured Solibacteraceae bacterium
CTGCTCTCCGGATCGCGGCTGGACGGCTCCGCGAAAGATGCCTCCAACCGTCTCTTTAAGAACAATCGGAACGGCACTTTTTCCGATGTGACCGCCCAAGCCGGGCTACTGCGAACCGGATGGGCTTCCGCCGTATGCGTGGGTGATTATAACAATGATGGTTTCGATGACTTGTTCATCACCTATTACGGCCAGAACATTCTTTATCGCAACAACGGCGATGGGACGTTTACCGACGTCACCAGGCAGGTCGGACTCATCCATCCCGATTCGCGCTGGGGCTCCGGTTGCGCGTTTCTCGATTACAACCGCGACGGCTGGCTCGACCTTTTCATCGCCAATTACTTCGACTTCGACCTCCAGCATGCACCTGAGTTTGGGTCCAGCATGTATTGCTCCTGGCAGGGCGTCCCGGTTCATTGCGGCCCGCGCGGTTTCCCCACGCTTCCGTTAGCGCTGTACCGCAACAATGGCGACGGCACCTTCACCGACGTGTCGGAATCGTCGGGCATCACCAAAGGCCATCGCGGCTACGCCATGACGGTGGCCGCCGCCGACTTCGACAACGACGGCTGGCCGGATATCTTCGTCGCCTGCGACTCCACGCCCAGCCTCCTTTTCCATAACAACCACGACGGCACATTCACCGAAGTGGGTCTGGAATCGGGTGTTGCGGTGAACGAAGACGGCGTGGAACAGGCCGGAATGGGGGTCGCGATCGGCGACTATCTGCCCAACGGCAACCTCGACATCCTGAAGACGCACTTCACCGACGACACCAGCATCCTGTATAGGAATCTGGGCGGCGGGCGATTCGAGGATGTCACCTACCAAAGCGGCCTGGGTGTCGAAACCCGCTTCATTTCGTGGGGCGCGGGAATGGCCGACCTCGATAACGACGGCCTTCCCGATTTGTTTATTGCCACCGGCGGCATCTACCCCGAGGTGGCGGCGAAGATGCCGCGGTATCCGATGAAGAGCCCCCGCGTTGTTTTCCGCAATCTGGGCGGCGGCAAGTTCGAGGAGTTACTCGCGGAAGCAGGCCCGGCGATCGCCGAACCTCACGCCAGCCGCGGCTGCGCGTTCGGCGATTTCGATAACGATGGCGACATCGACATTCTCATAGTCAATCTCAATGAGCCACCCTCCCTTCTCCGCAACGACAACAGCGGCAGGAACCACTGGCTCAAAGTGAAGCTCATCGGCACGCACTCCAACCGCAGCGCCATCGGCGCGCGCGTAACCGCTCGTTATGGCGGGCGAGTGCAAGCGCAGGAAGTGCTGAGCCAATCCAGCTTCTACTCGGCCAACGACCTGCGGCTTCACTTCGGCCTGGGCCCGGCGGAAACAGCAGATCTGGAGATACGCTGGCCCGATGGCGCCAAACAGACGCTGGCCAGAGTGAAGGCGAACCAGATTCTGACTGTCCGCGAACCGGCCGCTCCGCCCGCGCACTAATTAGCCGTGATGGAAGTCGTTGCAGGCCGATCGCCTCTTCGACAAAGGCTGCAAGTTGTGGAGCAGGCGTTCGCCCGCGCCCGGCCCGCGTTACGCCTTACGCTTCGTGCTGCCCTCTTTCACGATCAGGTCCCGATTAGCCTTCACGGCGGTAAGGTGGTCCACCTCGCCGCTCGGCCAGCGAATCTCCAGGTCGGCTGTTTCGGCCGACCCCAGGCCGAAGTGAACGCGCAGGTCGCTTTGCGAGACATAAGAGGCGCCGCTGCGCACCTCGTCCATTTGCCGGTGTCCGGGGGTAGAGCAATAGATCCGCGCGCCGATGCCGGAACGGTTCGATTTCACGCCGACGGTCTTGATCCGGATCCAGTTGTTCCTGAGAGTGCTGGTGCAGCGGAGCAGTTGCGGGTAATCGTTCGTGCAGTTGACCAGCACGTCAAGCATGCCATCGTTGTTGTAGTCGCCTACGGCGCAGCCGCGGCCGGGAACCAGCTCGTTAATGCCCGGCCCGGCATCCAGCGAGACGTCCGCGAAACGCCCGTTGCGGAGGTTCTTGTACAGTTCCTTCCGCTCGCGGTAGCCGGATTCGATGAGGGTCTCGCCAACCTCGGGATAAACGTGACCATTGGTGATCAGTATGTCGGCCCACCCGTCGTTGTCGAAGTCCATGAAACACACCCCCCAGCTCAGAAAACGCGTGTTCCTTCCCAGGCCGGACTGGTAGGTTTCGTCCTCGAACACGAAGTTGCCGAGGTTGTGGTACAGCGTCGCCGTGTCGCCGACGAAGTTCGTTTTGACGATATCGAAATTTCCGTCGCAATTGTAGTCGGCCGCGGACACGCCCATGCCGGATTGCGGCTTGCCATCGGCGCTGTAGGCTACGCCGGCCTCAATGGCGATGTCGGTGAAGGTGCCGTCGCGGTTGTTCTTGTACAGGATGGCGGACGTCGAATCGTCGGCCACGTAAATATCGGGCCAGGTGTCGTTGTCGAAATCGGCGACCAGAACGCCCAGGCCATAAGTGCCCGCCGTGTTCAGGATCCCCGACTTCTGGCTGACATCGGTGAACGTGCCGTCTCCGTTGCTGTGAAACAGAATATTCTTTCCGCCCTTGAGGCCGGGTGGGCCACAAGCGACAAGGAGCCCCTTGTAGAGGCAGGGGCCGGCCTCGGGCCGCGGCGTGGTCTTTGGATCAAAGTCGATGTAGTTGGCAACAAACAGATCCAGGTGGCCGTCCTTGTCGTAATCGACGAAAGCGCAGCCGGTATTCCACCGCCATCTCCCATTGCCTGGGTTCGTGGTGACCCCGGCTTTCCCGGCAACATCGGTGAACGTTCCGTCACCGTTGTTGTGCCACAAGGCGCACTCGCCCCAGTAGGTGACGTAAAGATCGTCGAAGCCGTCGTTATCGTAATCGCCCGCGCAGACGCCCTGCGACCATCCGGTGCGCGCCACCCCGGCTTTGACGGTAACATCGGTGAACGTGCCATCGCGGTTGTTTTTGTACAGGCGGCTGACCGGCGCCTGGCCGGCCGGCCAGTCCGTCTCGAAACGCGTACCGTTCAGGAGAAAGATGTCCAGCCACCCGTCGTTGTCGTAATCGATGAAAGCGCAGCCGCATCCGTTGGTCTCGAGCAGGAAGGTGTTCTTCCGCTCCGCGCCAAAAATGGTCTTCGTACGCAATCCGGCTTCGCGCGCGACATTGACAAACTCGACGCCGAGCGGAACTCCGGCGACGATCTGGTCGAACGAGAAAACAGGAAGAGTGGCGCAGAGCGAGCGCACGAATCCGCGCCGCGACAAGGATGCAATTGACCTGCGGACGGAGGGCGAGAGAGACATGACTCGACGGAAAGAGACATGTTAGCAGAAGGTCATCCGTCAGTCTCCCGAAATGGCCACGCCGACGAAAGAGTCCGCGCATCCGTAGTACAGAAAGTACTTGTTCCGGAAGAAGACAAGACCTTCCGCGAACGTGGTGCCCGCGGCATACTGGCCACTCCGCTCAAACGGGAGCTCGGGCTGGAAGACCGGCCCATCTGTTCGCGCTACCAGCCTGGCCGGATCATCCCCCGCGAACAACGCTTCTCCGGCGGCGTACGTCCCGGGCATCAATTCCGGATCGCCATTCAGTTCGGCATTCTTCCCGTTGTAGAGCACAACGATTCCTTCGCGCGTCAGCACCGGGGGAGGGCCCACTTCGGGAAAACTGCTGTCGAAGTGGCCGGCGCGTTTACCAAGCACCACGATGGGCTCGCCGTGGGAATCCTCCACCGGCTGCCAGTGGATCAGATCGTCCGAGGTGGCAAGGCGGACAGCTCCCTCGCCCCAATACATCCAGTACTCGCCTTTGATCTTCGCCGCAATAAGACGGCCCCCGCTCACGCGGCAGACAATGCCCGCCGATTTGTAGGAGAGGCCGCCGAAAGCCTGAGTAAAAATCGGGCCATGCTTGATCCAACTCAGCAGGTCCTTCGAGGTGGCGATGGCCGCATCGGTGGTCCGCCGGTTCCACTGCGTGTAGGTGAGGACATACCAGCCGTCTTCGGTCTCCACCACCCGCGGATCTTCGCAGCCGCCCTCCCACTCGCGCGTCTTCTGGTCGTCGTCGCCGGGATAGAGCACCGGTGTTCCCCCTCGCGTGAAGTGCACACCGTCATCGCTTTCGGCCAGTCCGAGCCGCGACGTGTGCCCGCCAATCTCCATGCTGCCGGTGTCGTCCTCGGCCCGATACAAAAGCATCACCTTGCCATTGCGAACCACGGCCGCGGGGTTGAACGTGTGCAGGGCCTCCCAGTGAACCGGCGCCTTGCGCATGGGGCAGAAGAAGGTGGACTCGGCGTGAGGCGTGACGACGGGGTTCGCGCCCTCTGGCCGGACGAACGTGCCCAGACCCCATTGCGGTACACTTCCGGCCCCAATACAGAAGGCAGCGGCGGCCAGCGCCCAACAGCGGAACCACAGTCTACGGCTGACCATACGAGTTCATTCTAAACGCGAAACGCGGCAAGCCCACCTGTAACATCATTAACAAGTTGGTAACCGCAGGGTAAACCTGACACCTTTGGGCAGCTTGCCCGTAGTAACTGTTTCAACCATGATTAATACTTGTGTGTCGCCTGGCAACCGATCAATATTATGCGTGCTCCTGAATCGCACGAAACTGCTTGTGCGCACCTTTATCCTGTTTGCGGCCGCCGCGCAGGGAATAGGCGCGCAGGAGACCACCACGCCCTGGTGGAAACATGCGGTCATTTACGAAATCTACCCGCGCAGCTTTCCGGACACGAAGGGCGATGGAGTG
>CAYVPZ010000435.1:0-4759 GCA_964453955.1 uncultured Solibacteraceae bacterium
GACCCTGGGCAGCCAGACGGCCACTATCAACCTGACCAGCTCCACGAACAATCTGCAGGGGCTCGAAGCCGCCATCAACAGCGCAACCGACTCCAGCGGCGCCAGCATTCCGGTAACCGCGAGCATCATCACCGCGGCCAACGGCGACTACCTGTCCGTCACCGCGAACTCCCCCGGAGCCACCACGCTGACGCTGAACGAAGGCTCCGCCACGGGCAAGGACTTCCTCACCCGGGCGAATCAGGGGAGCAACACGGTTTTCACGCTGAACAACAACATCAGCGTGAGCGAGCCATCCACCACCATCAGCGACGTCGTCCCGGGTCTTACCTTCAACGTCCTCGAAGCCGATCCCAGCGGTTCCGTCACCGTTTCGTTGAACTCGGACCCCACCCAGCTCTCCAATGACCTCAGCACGTTTGTGAACGACTACAACAGCCTGCGCACCGCAGTGGATGCGCAGGTGGGAACCGGCGGTGGCGTGCTTGTTGGCGACCCCATGATCCTGTCGATCGAGAGCAACATGCAGCAGCTCGTGAACTACCCGGGCTCGGGGGCCGTACGGAGCCTGTCTGACCTGGGCATCACCATGAGCGATACCGGCCAGATGTCGCTGTCCTCCACCGTCGTGAACAGCATGTCGTCCTCGCAGATCGAGGCCGCCTTCTCCTATCTGGGCGCCGCCACTTCCACGGGCCCCGCCACCACCGGCCTCACATCCTTTGCGTCGAACTTCACGCAGTTGGGCAATACAACCACGGGCATGATCCAGGAGGAGATCGGCGGATTCCAGACCACCGACCAGAATCTGCAGACCCAGATCACCGAGAAGGCCACGCAGATTTCCCAGATGCAATCGGATCTGCAGTTGCAACTGGCCGCGCAGGACACCCAGATTGCCGACCTCGAAAGCCAGCAGAACATGCTGAGCACCACCATCGAGGCGATGAATTACAGCACGTATGGATACCAGTCGAATCCGAACGGCTGACGCCGCGCTCGAAACGGCGGAGGCCATCGCACAACTGGAACGGGCCAACAAACGTCTGCTCGAATGCCCGTCGTTCGATGCCGTCGAGATCGAGGCGGCTCTCGCCGAGCGCGATGAAGCGGTGCGCGCCATCGCGGCTGCCGACGCCGCCAGCCTGGCTGAGCCGTTCGCCGAACGCCTGCTACGCGCCTTTGAGGACGGCCGGCGCATTCGCGAAAAGCTGGCTGCCTTTTATCGCGATACCGATGGGCAATTGCGGCAGATCGGACGGTTTCACGCCGCCGCCCCCGGACCACCGCGGCCGCCGGGCGTCAGCCTCGTCGGCTAAGCCGGCGGCGCAACGCGAGGCCCAGCAGGAGCGCTCCGCCGCCTAGAATCCAGGTGGCTGGTTCCGGCGCCGACCCAATGTCCGGAGACCCGCCCGCGGACGCCGGATCGTTGAGCAGAACCGCAAAGGACTGCCCGCCGTACATGCCTTCTCCCACAATCTGGCCCTGATCGTTGATCCCGTATGCGGCGACAATCACCCACCCGCTGTCCGCCGGAGACAAAAGCGAGTTGAGATCCACCATCACCCCGTTCAAAACAGCGAATCCGTGGGTCATCCCGTCGCCGGCAAGCCAGGAGTACCCGACAATCTCGCCCGCGTCATTGATGCCATAGGCGTCGCTGCTGTTCCCTCCGAGCGTCCCCAGGTCAGTCGCGGTTCCGTTCACCCACGATGTGGCGTTCAGGTAGCCGCTTCCCGTCGCCGAGCTCCCCACCACCTCGCCCGCGTCATTGACCGCCATGCCGTAGCTGCTGCCGCCGCCGAGCGTGGGCAATTCCACCATGCCCGCTCCGGAAGTCCACACAAACCCGCGAATCCCCGATGCGGTGTCCCCATAGCCGGCCACCTCGCCGTTGCCGCTCAGGCCTTCCGCCAGGCTCCAGCTTCCCCCGGGCATGGTCCCCAGGTTCGTAATCGCACCGTTTTGATAGAGAAACGCCTGAGTGCCCGACCCGGCCACCTGGCCGGCGTCGTTGATGGCCGCGGCCGACGTGTTCGCGCCCAGATCGACCGTGCTCCCGCCCGACCAGATCACCCCGTGCGCCGTGCCACCGCTCCACACCGTCCCCGACACCTCGCCCAGGCTGTTAATGCCCGTCGCCTGGCCCTGGGACCACGTCGAGCCCGCCAGCAAATCCGTCGGAACGGCCCCGCCGAACACCACCGCTTCCGTCTCCCCCAGCGCGCCCGTCTCCCAGCCGGCCGCCTGGCCGCTCGCGCTCACCGCGAAAGCCGTGGACGCGCTCCCGCCAGGGCCGCCCAGATCAGTCACCGTGTACACCGTCGTTGCCATGCACGCGACGGCTGCGCACGCCATAACTCCGAGCCGGCCCAATATCCTCATGCGAAGATGCAGTATGACACTGGTTTTTGCAGAATAAAACACCCAGGAGTAACCCGCTTCTGGTTCTATTCCTCAGAATTTCCAGGGGATATGGCCGCGCGATGGGCCGCCCGGCCGCTGTGGGAAAATGCCTCAATGAACCGGCGAACTCTGATCCTCGCCATTCTGGAGATACGCAGCAGCCACGTCGAAGGCCGCCGCGAACCCGCCGAACGCGAAACCCCCGACACCATCCAATGGTGGATCGGGCCCGATCTCACCTGGCGAATCCGAACCTTCGGAATCGACCACGACCTGCACCTGCACCACGTCCGCGGCGGCGATGCCGACTACTATATGGAGCACAGCCGCCGCGATTACGACGGGCTCATCCGCGCCATGTACAAACTCGACTTCGAAGACTATACGGACGAAGCCGCGCGAGACCGCGTACTGAGCGAGGCCGGTCTGCGCCCCGGTCTGGAAGTCGCCGAGCAGCACGGATTCGCTTTCTGGAACCCCGACCAGGGCATCTACAAAACCAAATCGTACCCGGAAACGTGATTCCCGGGGTTACTTATCGCTGAGCGCGGCCACGCCCGGCAGCTCGATGCCCGACAGAAACTCGATCGATGCGCCGCCGCCGGTGGAGATGTGCGTAATCTTGTCGGAAACGCCCGCCGACTTGATGGCCTTCTCGGAATCGCCGCCGCCCACCACCGACACCGCGCCCGAATTCGCCACCGCCTTCGCCAGCGCCACCGTGCCGGTATCGAACGGAGGCTTCTCGAACACGCCCATGGGCCCGTTCCAGATGATGGTCTTCGCCGCCGCGATCTCCGCTTCGAAAACCGCGATGGTCTTCGGCCCGATATCCACGCCCAGCTTATCGTCGGGAATGGTCTCCACCACCTCGAACGGCGCGCCTTCCTTCAACTCGGACACCACCACGTGATCCACGGGCAGCTTCAGCTTGCCGCCGGCGGTAGCCAGCAGCTCTTTGGCCAGCTCGATCTTGTCTTCCTCCACCAGCGAGCGCCCGGTGGTCTTGCCCTGCGCGCGCATGAACGTGTAGGCCATGGCGCCGCCAATCAGCAGCTCATCGGCGAACTTCAGCAGGTTCTGGATCACTTCAATCTTGTCGGAGACCTTGGCCCCGCCCAGAATGGCGATGCACGGCCGTTCGGGATTCGTGGTAACCTTGCCCAGCCACTCCAGTTCCTTGTCCATCAGCAGGCCCGCCGCGGCCTGGGGCATGAACTGAATCATCCCCACCGTGGACGCGTGCGCGCGATGCGCCGAGCCGAAGGCGTCGTTGACATACAGATCCGCCAGCGCGGCCAGTTGCTTCGAAAACTCGGGATCGTTCTTCTCTTCCTGCGCGTGGTAGCGGAGGTTCTCGAGCAGCAGCACCTCGCCGGGCGCGGGCTTGAGGGCGGCCACTTCGGGGCCAATGCAATCGGGCGCCATTTTGACGGGCCTGCCCAGCAGTTCCGCAAGGCGCGCGGCCACCGGCTTGAGGCTCATTTCCGGATTCGGCTTGCCCTTGGGCCGGCCCAGATGGCTGGCCAGAATGACGCCGGCGCCCTGTTCGAGCGCGTATTTGATGGTGGGCAGCGAGGCGCGGATACGTTTGTCGCTGGTGATTTCCTGGCCGCCGGGTGCGAGTGGAACATTGAAGTCCACCCGTATGAAGACAGTTTTGTTTTTGAGGTCCAGATCGCGGATTGAGAGTTTTGCCATAGGATTTCCAGTTGTCGGGATGAAGTTACAGAAGAGCCGGACCCGGCGCGCCGGGCACCGGCCATTGAGCACTGCTTGAAATTCGATGGTATCAGAATGGCGGCAGGGCAGGTCCGCTATCCTAGGCTTGCATGCCGGAAGAGCCGAATCTGCCCGTCGCGGCGCCTGTGGTCGCGCCCGTGGTCGTCATTGTCGGGCGCCCCAACGTCGGGAAATCCACCCTGTTCAACGCCATCCTCGGCCAGCGCCGCTCCATTGTCGGCGACGAGCCGGGCATCACGCGCGATCGCATTCACGGCGACGCCTCGTACCGCGGCCGGCGGTTCGAGCTCATCGACACCGGCGGCATCATCCCCAACGACGCCGAGATGATCCCCACCGAGATCCTCAAACAGGCCCGCTTCGCGCTCGACCGCGCCGCGCACATCATCTTCCTCATCGACGGGCGCACCGAGATCACTTCCGCCGATCGCGATCTCGCCGGCATCCTGCGCCATCTCGGCAAGCCCGTCACCGTGGTTGTGAACAAAATCGACACCCAGCGCCGCGAGGATCTGGTCGGCGAATTCTATTCGCTCGGTTTCAAGGATGTCCTGCCCGTTTCCTCCGAGCACCGCCTCGGCCTTGACGACCTGCTCGATCACGTCACCGC
>CAYVPZ010000436.1:0-4756 GCA_964453955.1 uncultured Solibacteraceae bacterium
ATAGTCGCCCACGAAAGCCCGAGGAATTTTACGCTTTAGTGGAGGCGACGTGTTCGGGCGGCAAGGTAGAACTGTTCTCCAGGCAGCGGCGCGATGGGTGGTGGGCGTTTGGTGACCAAACGTCTCTCTATTTCAAGACTGGACCTTGCTCCGCCACGCCTTGTCCTTGATCAGTTGCGTTACCGTTCTATAATCCTTTACGGAAACTATTGAAAAAAGATATACCTATGATATCGCGACAACTTCAATGCAACGATCCTCGCCCGCCAACTCCGAGAGATTGACCCGAAAACAACTCATCGACAACGACGATGGCCGGAAGCAGACATTTCTCATGCCGGGGCTGATTCTGGGGCGATTCAAGTTGCACGGGCGTTTGGCCATGGCCATCGGGGCGGGCTCCAGATCGCTACCACGCACTATCACACCTACAACCACGCGACCGTGATCAGCGTGCGCTTCCCGTTCCGAGCGTTCCCGGATGACATCGGGGCCTCATGGCGTCGTGATGCATCTCAACGACGCTTTGCTGGTTCGTCAACGGGCACATCATGGTTCATTGAGTTGCGGCTGAAGGTCGAGCGGAATTCCGAAGAAGCGCAAACCTTGAGAGAGTGTGCCCGAAGGGAACCGATTCAGCTCCTGGACTTGCATTCCGGAGAGAGGTTAGTTCCCTAAGAGTGACAGAAGTATTCATAGAATTTGCCTTTCTTCTGTCGATAAGCCTCATAGACCAGTAAACGCCTACCGTCCATTGAAAGGACGAATCGGGTTCGGTGTGCCGTCGTCGCCACCGAAGTACGAACACGGGAGAAGCTCCGGCGCCGAGGCAAGACCGGGATGCCGGGTCGTAGAACAAGGAGCGATTTCATGAGGACTCAAGCGAGATTTATACCGGCCGCCGCAAGCGCGTCAATCGGCATTATCGTAACAGTTGGTTTCTCCTATTGTGTTGTGCGGGCGCAGAGCGCCGTGCCCACGCCGGGCACTACAAGCTCGACGAACTCTCAACAGAAGGCGGCCGACAAGGACCAGGAAAAGCCGAAGAATTACCTCGAGCGGACGTTTACGATCAGTGGGCAGATTCGTGAGCGCTGGGAGGGCACCGAAGGGTCCAACTTCACGGTGACCCCGGCCGACTCCTACGTGCTGTCGCGCATCCGCCTGGGTCTTGCCTACAAGCCCACTTCATGGCTGCGTTTCTTCGGCGAAGCCATGGACTCGCGGGCCATGTTTTACAAAATCAGTCCGCCCAGTTCCGTGGACGATCCCATGGACTGGCACCAAGGCTACCTGGAAGTTGGCGCTCTGGAGGGTAACGGCGTGAAGGCTCGGGTGGGGCGCCAGGAGCTGTTCATCGGATCGAACCGGCTGGTCCAGTCACTCGATTGGACTAATATCCCGAAGACGTATGACGTGGCTCGCGGCACCATCGCTACCAACGCCTTCGCTGTCGACCTGATTGGCGGATCGGTAGTTCTGGTGGATCCGAATCGCATGGACCGGAGTAAGCCCGGCGAACACTTCTATGTCGCCTACTCCAGCTTTAAGAAGCTGATTCCGCGCGCCAGCATCGAGCCGTACCTGATGGCCAAGACGCAATTCAGCGTGAAAAGCAAGGAAGGCGAAACCGGCGCCGCGGACACGCTGTACGCCGGGGGCCGCATGATCGGCACAACGAAGGGCCGCCTCGACTACAATTTCGAAGGCGTGCGCGAGGCCGGCGATTACGCCAACGACTCGATTCAGGCATGGGGCTACCTCGGTGGCGGCGGCTGGACCGTCTCCCCGTCGCTCTGGAAACTGCACGTCAGCAGCGACTACCTCTTTGCATCCGGCAACGATGGGAAGAAAGACGGCATACACGACCAGTTCGACTACTTATACGGCGCCAATCAGCCGTTCAACAGTCTCACCGGGCAGTTCGCCTGGCGCAACATCGAAGACTGGCGGGCCGGCGTGGACTTCTACCCATTGAAGAAGCTGAAGGTGAAAATCGATTACCGCGACTACTGGCTGGCCACCGTGCAGGACGGCTTGTACAACGCTGTGGGCATCGAGACCGTGTTGAACGCCAAAGCGACGAGCAACCACGTGGGAGAAGGAGTGGACACGATGTTGACGTTCGCGATCAACGGCAAGACCACGCTCGGCACGGGCGTCGGGACTTTGACGCCGGGCGCCTATCTGGTGGAATCGAAGAAGACCAGCGGATTCCTCTATCCGTTCCTGTACTTCACGCGCCAGTTCTAGGTTCGCACCTTTTTGCCGATACGTCTCAGCGACGTTTTTCTTGTTCCAGCCGCACTGTAATTTGTCGTGGCGCCTGCAGTATCCGCGCGCATGTCGGCAGGTCAAGGTACCGGGCTGCAATGGAGCCGGCGTACATGACGCCAATCGAAAGCGCGCTTCGCAGCGCCCGAACGAGTTGTGCGAGCCGCAGAACCACGAGGAACGCACACGATAGCGCGCCGAATTCGATGTAACCCCGCCACATGCTGCCGAGAGCCGCCATGTTAGTGTCTCCGGATTACCGCAGTGCGCCCTTCGTGTACTGCAGTTCGGCGAATGCAGAATGATAGTCGTACCGTGCAGTCACGTTTTCGATCTGGGCCTGGGTCAGGTTGAGTTGCGCCTCCGTGACCTCCACGATCGACGCCAGTCCCAACTCGTAGCGGCCGTGCGCCAGATTCAGAGCGAGCTGGGACTGCTTCACCATCTCCTCGGTTACCGGAATCCGTTCCCAGGCGTTGGTCGCGCCGGCCCATGCGGCGCGAACGTCGCGTTCCACACTCTGCTGAAGGGCGCGCACGCGCTGGTTGGCGGCCAGCATCTCGTCGTGGGCGGCCTGCCGGCGGGCGGCGAAGAGGTGCCCATTGAAGATAGGGATGTCCACGTTTACGGCGACGGCCTCGTATTCATCTGGAGCCGTGCGCGGTGACTGGTCGAGGTAAGGGAGGACGCCGCCCACGCCAAGCAGGTTGACATTGGGCCGGGAAAGATCGCGCTCGGCAGCCTCGAACCTGTGCGCCGCCTCCAAACGCAGCCGCAGTTCGCGAAGCTCCGGCCGGTTCTGAATCGCTTCGGCAATCAGCGCCTCGGCATCGGGCGGGGGATTCGGCGGCAGGTCGTCCTCGCTGAGCTGGTAGTTCGTCGGTGTGTCCGCGCCGAGCGCGCGTGTCAGGTCGGCGTAAGCCTCGTGTACCCCATTGCGGGCGCGGATGAGCATGAGCCTGGCCTGCGAGACGTTCACGTCGGCAAAGCTGACGTCGACCTGCGACTTGAGTTGCGCCTTCGCCAGGGCAGTGACCTGGTCGTCGAGAGTCTGGCGCGCCCGAATCGTATCCTCGGCTACCTTGACAAGAGCCTGGGCCTCAAGGACGCCGAAGTACGCGCGAGTCACACCGAGGGCGACGTCAAAACGAGTCGCTTGTGTGCTTTGGTCCGCGGCCTGCGCCTGCAGCCTCGAATCGGCGACCAGATTCTTCGTCCTGCCGAGATCCGTAACTAACTGGTCGACCTCCAGGCCCGTCCCAAAACGGTTGAACACCGATGAGGTGGTCAGGAAGCCGGCGCCCAGGCGGCTTTGGTCGAGAGCCTGCGATCCGGTGATTTCGCCGTTGACCGTGGGGTAGTAAGCGGACCTCGCTTCTCTGACTCGCTGCCCGGCTGCAGCCGCCTCGTTCATGGCCACGGCGACCTGCGGGTGATTCCTGAGGGCAATCGCTTCCGCGTGAGCGAGAGTGAGCGGGCCCGCGGGCGTGGTTTGCGCCTGCAGTGTGGCGGCTATGGTCGCCATCAGGACAAACAGCGGTTTACGCATTGGAACGAACCGTCTCCTTGCGCCGGTAGATCAGCAGATATGCGGCTGGAACGATAAAGATGGTGAGCAGCACCGACGAACTCAGGCCGCCGATAATGGCCCGCGCCATGGGAGCATACTGTTCCGATCCCGTGCCCATCTTCAAGGCCATCGGGATCATTCCGATGATGGTTGCGAGCGAGGTCATCAGAATGGGCCGCAGACGCACGCGGCACGATGTGATCACGGCGTCTGCCACCGATTGCCCCTGCTCCCGCAGGCGGTGGGCGAAATCGACGATGAGAATGCTGTTCGAGGCGGCGATTCCCACCAGCATCAGCACACCCATGAGCGACATCACGTTCAACGTGGTGTTGGTCGCCAGCAGAGTTACCAGCACGCCGGTGATTCCCATGGGGATGGCCAGCATAATCAACACTGGATCGACAAAAGACCGAAATTGCGCGATCAGAATCAGATACAGCAGAAGGAACGCCAGCGTGAATCCCATCGCAAAGCTTTTGAAGGACTCGCGCATGCCCAGCACCATTCCGCGAAGCGCCACACGCACGTTTCCCGGGTGGGGGACGGCTGCGAGAATCTTCTCGATCTTCGACGTGACCCGCCCCAGATCCTCCGCCTTTGTCGTCACGTACACGTCCGTGGCGCGCTGAATCTGGTAGTGGTCAACTACCGTCGGGCTCTGGATATTGACCAGCTTCGCCACGGCGTCCAGTGTCGTCGGGTGATTGAGCCTGGGCGCGCGAACCGGAATATTCGTGAGATCCAGGCCATTATGAATCGCGGGATTACCGTGTTCGTAATATTGGACGGTAAGAAAATAATTGTTTCCGCTTTTGCGGTCCACCCAGTAGTTCGGCGCGATCATCGCATTGGAGTTCAGCGCCGTGATTACGTTGTCCACAACGTCCTTCTGGGTCAGTCCGAGCTCCG
>CAYVPZ010000437.1:0-4756 GCA_964453955.1 uncultured Solibacteraceae bacterium
GCTGAGCTTTTCGATGGTCATGTCCGGCAGCGGGTAGCTGGCGTTGAGGCCCTGATCGCTCCAGAACGTCAGCCGGGACATCCCGCGGAACTGGTAGCGGTCCAGCCGGTAGCCCCAGCAGGCGCCCCCGCCGCACCGTTGTCCATATCCCACCGTCTGGCGGACCAGATAGAAAAGCGACACAACGGTCACCCCGAGGACGACCACCAGCCCGGCCGTCACCGGTATAAGCTTCTTTACGTGAGGAGGGAGCCGCAAGTAACATTATGGGTGCAAGAGGAACCGTAGCGGAAACCGGAGACGTCATCTAACTTGTGCGTATCATGCGACAATTGACCGGCCTGACCCAGATCGCGGCATTCGCCCTTCTCGCCGCAGCCCTGTGCGCGGGTCAGGCCACGCATAAAAAGGCCCCGCCGCCCGCCGGCCAGGACCAATCCGCCTGGCCCTTGTCCAGCCTGACGGTGGCGGGCAATCACGCTTACACGCGCGAACAGATTCTGGCGGTTGCCGGGCTGAAGGTGGGCCAGACCGTGTCGAAACAGGTCTTCGAGGCCGCCCGTGGACGGCTGCTGGCCACCGGCAACTTCCGCACCGTCGGCTACAGCTATGAGCCCAACGACGCCGCAAACGGCTACAGCGGAAGACTAGAGGTCACCGAGGAGGACCAGCTCTACCCGATTGGGTTCGATTCGCTCCCGGCGACGAATCAGGAACTGCTCGGTGTCCTGAAGGCCAGCGATCCGTTGTTCGGCGACAAGGTGCCCGCCACCGAACCGGTGGTTCAGCGCTACTCCGGGTATCTGGCGGCTTATCTGGCCGGGAAAGGCTACCACGAGAAGATCACCGGGGCGCTGGCGGCCGAAGCCACCCCCGACCTGGTCCTCCTGTTCCGGCCAGCCATCCGGCCCAGCATCGCCCAGGTAAAGTTTACCGGCAACAAGGCGCTGCGGCAGGAGGAGCTGCAGGCGGCGATTGCCAGCGTGGCGGTGGGAATGGTCTACATCGCCCCGCGTTTCCAGGCGTTTCTCGAGAACAGCGTCCGCCCGGCGTACGAAGCGCGCGGATACGTGCGCGTGACCTTCCCCAGCGTGACGGTGGAGAAGGCAACGGACGTCAACGGCGTCATCGTCACCGTCCAGGTGGAGGAGGGCCAGGTCTACAAGCTCGCGGCCGTCAAGGCGCCTGAGGCTCCGGAACTGGTCAAACTCGCCGCCTTGAAGACCGGAGAGGTTTTCGATTTCAACCGGGTGAGCGCGGCCCGGCAGAAGATTGTGACCACGTGGCACCGGCGCGGTTACCTGCACGCCACCACCTCGGTGGACAAGCAGATCGACGACAAGGACCACACCGTCACCCTGCTCCTCCACGTCGATTCCGGGCCCCAGTACACCTTCCGCACCCTGACCCTCAAAGGCCTCGACCTGATCACCGAGCCGGCCATTCTGAAAATGTGGGGAATGGAGGAAGGACACCCCTACAACGTCGATTATCCCGACCGCTTCCTGAAGGTGGTCCGCGAGGAAGGAGTCCTGGATAATCTGGGCGAGACCAAGGCCGACGCCAGGGTGGACGAGGACGCTCACGTGGTGGACGTCACCCTGTTCTTCAACGGCGCCCTCTCCGAGAAGGCGAAAAAGCGCCGCGAGGGCGACCGTGAAAAACCAACCAGCACGGGCGATCCCCAGCCCAACGGCCAGCCATTTCCGGAGTAGACCCTCTCCGTCCCAATGGAATCATGTAGATAGGACGCGACGCCGAGGGTACGCGTCTGCTATAATTGGGGCTATGAATTCGTTCCGTCCACGCTGACATCCGCCCGTACTTTTTCGGTCCAATAAGTCCACTTCATACCCGCCACGGCGTCTATCCGCTTGCGGGAAAAACTTCACCCGAGCACGAGGAGACAATTGAGGATGAGTGTTGCCAGACAAATGGTCGTTGTGGCCGGGCTGCTTTCGGTGCCGATGGTTACCTCCATCGACCGGAAGTTGCCCCAGCCGATTCGCGATCCGGGTCCCCAGGCAGACGAAAGGTTGTTGAAACTAAATAAGTTCTTCGCGGACGGGAACTGTCCGCTGCGCGCGGCTTCCGCCGATTTTCTGGAGGCCGCGGACCGCTACGATCTGGACTGGAGGCTGCTGCCGAGCATTTCGGTGGTGGAGTCGAGCGGAGGGAAGGTCTTTCGAAACAATAACGTACTGGGATGGGACTCGTGCCATCGCAGGTTCACGTCGGTACGCGCGGGAATCCACGCCGTGGCCTCCCGGCTGGCCACGTCTACACTCTACCGCGATAAGGATCTGGACGACGTACTGGCCACCTACAACCCCGACCCGGAGTACGTCGCCAGGGTGAAATCGGTCATGCGAAGGATCGGCTCGGCGGGTACCGGGCCTGCAATAAGGCTGAATTAGCCCTGCAGCAGGTGGACGCCCAGATAGAGCCCACCAAAAACCAGGATCGAAACCACAATGCCAAGGCTCCAGCGGAGCATCCGCTCCCTGGAGCTGACTTCCCTTTGGTCGTCCAGCTTCATGTGCTCGTCGAGGCTCTCAAACATGGAAGCACCTCCTGTACGTATTAAACTGGTCTACGAATGTTGCCCTGGTACGGGCGAATCTCAGCCTGAGTATAGTCCCGGCGTGTGGAAATAGCACGCGAAATAATCGCTTTGTTGTCCGCGATTTAGTGCCACCAACCCGTTCTCGGAGGGGTCAGGCGCGAGCCGTGGCCATTTGCCCCGAGGCCGGTCGGCTCCGGCCACCGCGATCACCCAGCGGTTGCCCATCCGTTCGCTTGCCATCTGCATGCTCCTGTTTCGTCAATTGGTGGGTCAGGCCGTGGCGTGCGCCGCGGCTCTGCCGGTGACAATGACTTCCACAGCCGAGTTGTAGTCGGGCACTCCGCTGGGATCGAGGCGGCCGGCCGGAACGATGACGTTGACCTCCGGCCAGTGCCCCTGGAGACATCCGGGCTTGATGCGGTCGATCTTCACTGTTCCGCGGTACTCGCCCAGCTCGTTGCGAAGAGTAATGGCATCGCCGTTGGCCACGCCGAGCCGGGCGGCGTCCTCGCGCGCCATGATAATGTCGTCGCGCTGCGCCCCGTTGAGCGGATCGGTGCCGGCCAGCACCATGTTGTTGAACTGCTTCCCGCGCCGCGTGGCCAGCAGGAACCATCCGCCCGGGACGTGCTCCTCGGGCGGTTCCACCACGGAGAAGTGCGCTCTGCCGTCGGGCGTGGGGCAGCGCTCCTCGAGGAGGCGCGGCCCGCCGTACTGGAATTGGTCGCCCTTCTTCGTGAGCCTGGCGATGCCCCGGTACGGAGCGCAAACGCGGTCGATTTCGTTGCGGATGTCCTGGGTGTCGCGCCAGGGGAAGGCGGTGCGGGCACCGCCGGAATCGAACGCCTTCGCGACAAGCACGGGAATCTCCCACTCGTCGCGCGCCTCGCCGGGCCGGGGCCCGGGCACCTCCGGGCTGTAGATGATGCGGCGCTCCGTGCTGGTTTCGGTTCCTCCGCCGCGCTGTTCGTAGCGCGTGCGGGTGGGCAGCATGATTACCGTCCCGGCGGGCTCCACGAACATGGACGGGCTGGCGACGATGTCCTGATGGATGCGCAGGCGAAGCCTGCCGAGGGCGCGCTCCACGCGTTCGGGCTCGGGCAGGGTGCGCGCGAAATCGCCGCCGCTTTGCCACATCACGTCCAGCTCGCCGCGCTCGGCCGCGAGCACCATCTGGGCCGCGCCCAGGCCTTTCCACGCCGGCGGCTGGAAGCCCCAGGCGTCGGCCTCGCCCAGCTTCCTGGCGTTCTCCTCGGAGACGGGCCGGCCCATCATGTACGCTGCCGGTTGCGCGCCCATTTCCGCGCCGCCCTGCACGCCGCTGTGGCCGCGAATGGGCATCAGGCCGGTGTGAGGGCGCCCGATGTTGCCGCGCATCAATTGCAGATTTACCAGCGCGCGCACGTTGTCGCTGCCGTAGCGGTGCTGGGTGATGCCCATGCTCCAAACCACGATGGCGTGACGCGCCTTGCCGAAAGCTTCGGCAAAGCGAAGCATGTCGGCCCTGGACAGGCCCGCGCCTTCCTCGAGCGTGCGCCAGCTGAGTTCCCGCAGCCGCCGTTCCAACGGCTCCCATCCGGCGGTCCGCGCGGCGATGAAATCGCAGTCCACCCGATCCTGCTCGAGCAGATGCTTCATCACGCCGTGGAAGAAGGCCATGTCGCCGCCGGCGTGGATCTGGAAGAACTCGTCGGCGATGCGCGAGCCGAACAGCGCGCTCTCGGTGACCGAAGGAACCCAATAACGCTCCAGGCCCGGCTCCATGTAGGGGTTGACGACGAATACCTTTGTGCCCGCCTTTTTGGCATAGTACAGGTACTTCATGGTGACCGGCTGGTTGTTGGCGACGTTGGCGCCCACCAGCACGATGAGGTCGGCGCCGATCCAATCCTTGTAGGAGCAGGTGGTGGCGCCGACGCCCACCGTGGCGGTGAGGGCGGCGGTGCTGGGAGAGTGGCAAATGCGCGCGCTGGTATCGATGTGGCTGGTGCCGAAGAATCGCGCCACTTTCTGATGCGCGTAGTAAGCCTCATTGGTGAGGCCGCGCGAGGTCACGTACCAGGCGAGGCGGCGTGGATCGAGGCCGCGCAGGCCGGTGGCAGCTTCGTTGAGCGCCTCCTCCCAGGAGACTCGCCGGAAGCCTTTCTCGCCTTTGCGCCGGATCATGGGATACGGCAGGCGGCCGAGTTT
>CAYVPZ010000438.1:0-4753 GCA_964453955.1 uncultured Solibacteraceae bacterium
CGGTCACGCACACGTTCCCGGCGCTCAACGGAGGATAGCCAAGTGTGGCGCCGGAGGGGGAAGGCGACATTTTCCTCGACGGTCAGCGAATCGTACAGCGCGGCCTGATGAAACAGGAAGCCGATGCTCTTTCTGACCTTGTTCAAGCGATCGATATCCACCTTTGCGATGTCCTCTCCGTGAATGCGGATTGTTACGGAATCGGGCTTCTGCAGCCCAATCAGGAGCTTCAGAAACACGCTCTTGCCCACCCCGCTGCGCCCCAGAATGGCCAGCGTTTCCGCGTGCGTCACCGTCAGGTCAAGGTGATCGAGCACTCGTTGCCGCCCGAATGACCTGGTCAGTCCTTTGACTTCAACGGGGGGCGGGTTCTTTTCGCTTTCCATGGCATCCTCACGAAGGGAAAAAGACCATGATCAGTTTCACCAGAAGCACGTCGGCAATGATGATGAACAACGACGAGAGCACCACTGAGCTTGTGGCCGACCGGCCCACCCCTTCCGTGCCGCCCGTTGTGCGCATCCCCTGGAAACAGGAGACGACGCCAATGATGCAGCCGAACACGGCGGTCTTCAGCGTGGGAGGAATAAAGTCGTTGAAACCAACGGCTCGCAGGCCTTCGTCGACGAAGAGCCGAAGTGAGATCGGCTCGATCAGGGTATTGGCCACCCACCCCATCAGAATGCCGCAGAAATCCGCGGCCAGGGTGAGCAAAGGGAGCATGGCCACACAGGCCAACACTCGGGTCGCGGCAAGGTACTTGTATGGGCTGACGTATGCTTACTTGCCAATCCGATTCGATGGCAGTGGTTCGCCAGCCGGGTGCTCGCCTGCGAATGCCGTGGTATGCAACCTAGGGGCTATGGGTGACGAGATAACACAGTTCGACTATCACCTACTTCGTCATCGACGATGGTGGCGCACGGACGGCTGAAATCGTGAGTTCGATCCGAGTCGGGAGTCGACCTGCTGGCTTTCTCGGAATTCCCCGTGGAGGCTGGTAAGTCGCAGCTGGGCCTCATTGCCGGGAATGCCGAGGTGTTGGAGAAGGCGGCTCATGACATGGGTCTGAGTCTGAGCGCAAGGAAATCCGGCTTTCTCTTACGGGGCGAATCGGCCCAGCTCGGCAGCCGAAGCACTGGTCCGGCTGGCTGACCCGCACATCGCGGTAACCCCTGTGCAGTCCATCTCCGCGGGAGCTGGCCGCTTCGGTGCACTGATTTGGGTAAAGCTAAAGCCAGAGGACGTACCTTGGGGTGCCAGCGCCCTGCGAACTTTTGCACTGCCGCCGGATGCGGTTAGCGAGGCCTCAGAAGAATCGTTTCCGCCAGTGATCCGCCATCCTGGCCAAACACTCGCACTGCACGACCCCCGCTGAGACCTGCCGGATCGCGCCGCGTGCGGGGCGTGTGGATTGAAACGACCCAAGTTGGGGCGGTCAGCTATGGTACGACTTCGTCGCGCCCCGTGCGGGACGCGCGTGGGTTGAAACACCAACGCCGGCGGCGCGCATGAGCCTGGGGGCGCGTGGGTAGTCCAGACTGTCCCTGAGAATGAGGCGGGCGTCGGTAGCCACAAACTCTGACCCAAAACCCGAAAACGAGACAGCGGGAAAGTTGAGTCCGGCGCGGGGATGTGGTCCTCTGGACGGAAACGGAAGGAGGACGAATGCCGAGGAAGGGTCATACCGAAGAACAGATCATGTACGCCTTGCGGCAGGCCGAGGCGGGCAACAAAGTCGGCGACATCTGCCGCGAGATGGGCGTGTCGCAGCAGGCCTTCTACAGCTGGAAAAGACGATATGCCGGGCTGGGCTTGAACGAACTGCGCGAGTTGCGGCAGCTGCGCGAGGAGAACCGCAAGCTGAAAACTCTGGTGGCGGACCTCACGCTGGACAAACACATTCTGCAGGAGGTGCTCTCAAAAAAAGCCTGAAGCCTGCGGCACGCCGCAAGCTGGTACGTAACGTCCGGCAGTCGTATCAGTTGAGCGAGAAGCGGGCATGCGGGCTCATCGGCATTACCCGCTGGTCCAACCGCTATGAAAGTCGGCGGGATCTGCAGACCGAACTGCGCATGCGCTTGCGGGAACTGGCCGGCAGCAGGACTCGGTATGGATATCGTCGGCTGACGGTGATGTTGCGGCGCGAAGGTTGGAAGGTGAATGCCAAAAGGGTTTATCGGTTGTATCGCGAGGAAGGGCTGCAGGTGCGGCGGACGAAACACGCAAAAAGGGTCGCTCACGCACGGGTGGCGCTGCCGGGAGCTGCACGCCCGAATCAGCGCTGGAGCATGGACTTTGTGAGCGATCGATTCGCGGATGGCCGCTGGTTCCGAATCCTGACCGTGCTGGACCAGTACACACGCGAGTGCTTGTGCGCTTATGCGGATCGCTCGCAGACGGGAGAGAAGGTGGTCGTGCAGATGAAACAACTGGTGGCGAACCGCGGAGCGCCGGAATCGATCACCACCGACAACGGCGGCGAGTTCGCTGGCCGGGCCATGGAGACCTGGGCGTATCAGGCCGGAGTGAAGCTGGACTTTATCCGACCGGGACGGCCCGTCGAAAACGGCTACATCGAGAGCTTCAACGGCCGGCTGCGCGACGAGTGTCTCAATGGGGAGGTGTTCTTTAACCTGACGGACGCGCGGGAAAAGCTCGAACGATGGCGACGCGATTACAATCGCCACCGGCCGCACAGCGCTCTGGCGGATCGCACTCCGCAGGAGTTTGCCGCGGTGATCGGGGGAGCGCCCTTCGCTCTCTCCAGCGTCGGTAAGGCAGGGCCGCTCCCGTGTCAAGGGTTCGCTGGCGCCGGGCAAAAACCGCCGGCCCTTGACACGGCAGCGGCCCTGCCTTCGGAACCAGCGATGAGAGCGAAGGGCTCTTCTGAAGGGCGCACTTTGATTGAGAGGTTCAATTGAGGTACTTTAGGCCCCAGCGGGCCGGAAACAAGCGGCTGCGGACCACCTCCCAGGGCTGGGTCTCAACTTATCCGCTGTCTCACTTTGCGGGGCAGGTCAGAGTATGATGCAGGAACTTGAGGCCGTCTACGAGAATGGGGTGCGTCGCCCCCTTGGCCCTGTCGCGTTGGCAGAGTCTCAGACCGTCAGGATCATCATCGCAACTCCGACCGGTGGAAGGAGCCGGCTCGACAGCAAGATGATCGAGCGAGCCAGGGCCGAGGCCGCCGGGGCACAAAACACGCCCACTATTGAAGACGTCCGGAACCTGCTCGCCGTTATTCCGGGTTCGCTGGCCGACGATATTACGGCTGAGCGCGGGGAATATCGATTGGCGAAGTACTTCTTCGATACCAGCTCGCTCGTGAAGTATTACCACGCCGAATCGGGACCGGTCGAGGTCTCTGTAATCTTCGCTGAACCGGGCAGTCAGATTCGCATCTCCACGCAATCTGCTGGCCACCGGTGGGGAACCGACAGATTGGGCAGCAGGCTGGGTCGGGTTCGGAGTGCTCATCGCATCTCCCTCGATTTCGCAACGAGTTGCTGGTCCAGGCTGGCCACGAGCCGGGTTATACTCTTTTGCACAGCATGCGTCATTTCCAGGATAACCGAGCTTATGTTGCGTGTTTCTACTTCGGAAGTCTCATCTGCGTCGCCGGTCCACACGGTTTCGCCGGTCCGGAGATCAACCAACTCGGCAGATAGCCTGGCTTCCACACGGACGCTGCCAGCGGAATCGATCTCTTCCAGCCGTTCGAGCCGGCCGCTCATGAGATAGTCCTGCTGGCTTTGACCGTCGTACGGCCTCACGAATGAGAATAGCCGCGAGGAGCGGAGTGAATCGATCATTGCCGCCGTCACCGTCGTCGCGGGATCGGCAGCCCACCGGTGATAATCGTAAAAGCCAATTTCCGCCGGGCCTGGACGGTACACAATCCGCCCCTGCCGCAGATATGGCAGTGCTTCGAACCGGCGTACGGCCAGTGTCGCGGGCAGGCGCGCATCGGCTGCCGCAGGGCTCGGCGCAGGAGGGATGTCGAGCGCGTAGTACTGCGGATACAGGATCTTGCCGCCACAACCGGCCAGCCACAGCGTCATCGCGCAAGCGCTCATACTTCCCAGATTTTTGGCCGTCATCTGGTCCTCATTTCTTGGGAACCTTCCGGTTCCTGGGCTGCCTGATCCGTACCAGACTCCACGGACGCTCTTTCACGGACTCTGTCAGGTCGTTCAGGTTTTCGGTCACTACACGAAGGTTCTCGATGGTCTCGGCGATATTCTGATCTTTCGCTCGCACGGCGGCCTGGAGATTCACGATCAGGGCCCGCGCCTGATCGAGCGTCGTGTGCAATTCGGTCAGGTCTGCCTGCAGCGGATCGCGAAGCTTGGTAATCGTTTCGTTCGCGTTGGACACAGTTGCGTTGGCATTGTCCACGGTAGGCCCGACTTTCGCTATGGCGTAATTCGCTTCTTTGGTGAGCTTAAGAGCCTGGCCGCTGATCTGATCGATCTTGGGCGACAATCGCGCAACCATCGCATCCGTGTTCGTCAGAATCTCCGATATGTGCTGCTGGTTCGGTTTGCCCGTGACCTCGTTCAGATTCGACATGAGTTGCCGGGCGTCGCCTGTGACTTCGTTCACGTCCGTATGCACCGCCTCCAGCAGGCTCTGCGCGGAATCGGCGAGGGCCGCAACTTTGCGCTCAGTGTCGTCCAGACTGATGGTCTCCGCCGACGGGATCGCGCTATTGGCCGGCAACCGGGGCGCGTCATTCGATCCCATGCTG
>CAYVPZ010000439.1:0-3251 GCA_964453955.1 uncultured Solibacteraceae bacterium
GGGGTCTTGCACAGGGCGACCGAATCGATGTATAGTCGTTTATCGATATAGCGATCATCGAGTACACATGCCCAAACGAAAACTCGATCCCCTGCCCGCCGCCGCCTTTCAGATCCTGCTCGCCCTGGCGGATGAAGATCTGCACGGCTACGGCATCATGCGGCAGGTGGCGGAGCAGACCGGCGATCGCCTGCGCCTGGGCCCGGGAACGCTCTACGGCTCCATCCAGTCGCTACTCGAAGAGCAGCTCATCGAGGAAGTCGACGCGAGCGCGGACGAAACACCCGGCCGGCAGCGGCGCCGCTACTACCGCTTGACCTCCGCCGGGCGCAAACTGGCGCGCGCCGAGGCCGAGAGACTTGCCGATCTGTTGCGCGTCGCCCGCGCCAGGAAGATTCTGCGGGGCGATTATGTCTGAGCGGATATACGCCTGGCTGTTACGCCTCTATCCTGCCCGGTTCCGCGCGACATACGGCGAGGACGCGTTACAACTGTTCCGCGACCGCTCCCGCGATGAAAGAGGCTTCTTCCCAGGGCTGCAGCTATGGCTCGATCTGCTCGCCGATCTGGCTGTCTCCGTTCCCGGCGAGTACGGTCATGCGCAACCGGCCCTGATCCGCGCTTCCGCGCAGCGGAGTTTCGAGGGGACGCCTTCGTTTCTGCTTCTGGAAGGCGAATGGCCGCGACCCGGAACCGTGCTTTACGCCGTCTTCCTGGCGCTGGCGGTCTTCGGTGTGTTCCCGATTTTGATCAGCCACGGCGGAAGCCACCCGCCGCCCGGTGGTTGGGCGGAGTCCACCAGGTATACGGAAGAAGCGATCGCCGCGCCGGGCACCTCACCGGCCCCGCAACCGGCGACGCCGGGCGCTGCCGGGCTGGATCCAGCGGAACGGCAACGCGTAATTACAGCCGTGATCGCGAATCTGAGGAAGTATTATGTCGATCCGGACGTTGGGCGCAAGATGGCCGATGCGCTGCAGGCGCACCGGAACAGCGGCGAGTACAATGCGGTCGCCGATGGTCAGGCCTTCGCCGATCTGTTGACCGCGCAGATGAGGGAGGTGAGCCATGACCTGCACCTGGTGATGGTCTACAGCCGGGTCCCGTTGCCCGATCACCCGGCGGGACCGGCGCCGGAAGAGGTGGCGCGTTATCGAAAGGCCATGGAGGAGCGCAACTGCACGTTCGAGAAGGTCGCCATCCTGCCGCACAATATCGGCTATCTGAAGCTCAATTCGTTTCCCGATCTTTCCGTATGCCAGCCGGCGGCAACGGCGGCGATGGCTTCCCTGAACCGCGCGGATGCGATCATCTTCGATTTGCGGGACAACACGGGCGGCGAGCCGGACATGGTCATGCTGATTGCCGCGTACCTTTTCGACCACCCCGAATACTGGTACAACCCCAGGGAGAATACGACGGAACGGTCCTGGACGCAGTCGCCCGTTCCCGGAAACAGGCTGGCGGACAAGCCGGCCTATGTGCTGACCTCGGGCTCCACGTGGTCCGCCGCCGAGCAGTTCAGCTACGACGTGAAGATGCTGAAACGCGCCACGCTGGTGGGCGAGACGACGCGTGGTGGCGCTCACGCGGGTGTCTTCCATCGGATCGACGATCCCTTCGGCATGGGCATTCCTGAAGTGAGAGCAATCAACCCCTTCGCAAAAACCGACTGGGAAGGAACGGGCGTGGCGCCGGACGTTACGGTGAAGGCCGCCGATGCGCTGGAGACAGCGGAGAAGCTGGCGGAGAGCAGGCTGCAGAAGTAGGAACAGTCCAGCAGCCCATTGTTAATTCCAGTGCCCTGTCAGAGGTCGGGGCGATGGGACACGCGGCGGGGAGCCGCGTTCTAACGCACGGCGCAGGCGCGGCTGTCGCCGCGCGTCCACCGGTGCAGCGCTCTCCCCACCTGAGAATTCGGCCTCGGTAGAATCACTCTGATATGTCTGCTTCCGCCGAATCGCCCGAAGCCGTCGCGCGTGCCTTCGCCGACGCCATCAACCGCCGAAACCCCGACGAGCTCGCCGAACTCATGACCGAAGAACACCTGTTCATCGATTCGCTGGGCAACCGCGTTACCGGCCGGGAAGCGATGAGAGCGGGCTGGAGCGGCTACTTCCGCATGGTGCCCGATTACTCCATTACCGTCGCCGAGACGTACGGCGCGGGTGCGGTGGTGATCCTGCTGGGGACGGCACAGGGAACCCTGGCGGTGGACGGCCGGCTGCTTCCGGAGAACCGCTGGCAAACGCCGTCGGCCTGGCGGGCGGAGATTCGCGGCGCGCAGGTGGCCGAATGGCGGGTGTACGCCGATAACGAACCGATCCGGCAACTGTTGGCCAGGCAGCGCCCGTGAGCAAAGCGTATACTTAGATAAGACCTTGAAGGAGAATCGAGTTTGTCGACAGACCAGGTAGTTCCTGTCGCGTCGCACACTTCCGTAGCCCAATTGGACCCCCTCCGCCGCGTAGTGAACGACTTCAGCATACAGGTCGCCACCGTAAATGGATCGGGCAGCCAGACTGCAAATAGTGTGTTGATGCGCTCCATCTTCCAGATGGGCGTTCCCGTTTCTGGCAAGAATCTGTTTCCGTCCAATATCGCCGGCCTGCCCACGTGGTTCACCATCCGCGTGAGCGGCGACGGCTACATCGGACGACGCCGCGACAGCGAGTTCTTTGTCGCCATGAACGCGGAAACGGCGCACGAAGACGTCATGAATCTGCGGCCCGGGGCGGCCATCGTCTACGACGAGCCGCTGAAGCTGAGCGGGCTGCGCGACGACCTGCATTTCTATCCCGTCCCGTTCGACAAGCTGGTGCAGCCGGTGTGCCCGGAAGCGAAGCTGCGCAAGCTGGTTCGCAACATGATTTACGACGGCGTGGTGGCGTGGCTGCTGAGCATCGATTTCGACGAGGTGCGCAAGGCGCTGCTGAAGCAGTTCGGCGCTCGCAAGGCGAAGGCCGCTGAGCTGAACTGGAACGCCGTGCTGGCCGGGCGCGATTACGCCGAGAAACATTTCACCAAGACCGACCCGTTTCTCGTGGAGCGGATGGACAAGACCGCCGGCAAGATCATCATCGACGGCAACTCCGCCGCCGCGCTGGGGTGTCTGTTCGCCGGCGTCACCGTGCTCACCTGGTATCCCATAACGCCGTCGTCGTCGCTGGCCGAATCGCTGATCGCCTACCTGGCCACGCACCGCATCGACAAGGAGACCGGCAAGGCCACCTACGCGGTGGTGCAGGCCG
>CAYVPZ010000439.1:3261-4749 GCA_964453955.1 uncultured Solibacteraceae bacterium
GCGCCAGTTGGGCGGGCGCGCGGGCCATGACCTGCACCTCCGGACCGGGCATCTCGCTGATGGCCGAGTTCGTGGGCTACGCCTACTACACCGAGATTCCCGCGGTGATTTTCGACGTGCAGCGGGTGGGCCCGTCCACCGGATTGCCCACGCGGACCATGCAGGGCGACATGTTGAAGAACGCGTACCTTTCGCACGGCGATGCGCGCCACCCCATCCTGTTCCCCTCTTCACCGGAAGAGTGCTTCACCATGGCGCAGCAGGCCTTCGATCTCGCCGAATTCTTCCAGACGCCGGTGTTCGTGAATACCGACCTCGATCTGGGCATGAACAACTGGATGGCCGACCCGTTCCCCTATCCGGAAGAGCCCCTCCACCGCGGCAAGGTGCTCAGCGCCGACGATCTGGACCGTCTGGGCGGATTCGCGCGATACAAAGACGTGGATGGCGACGGCGTGGGCTATCGCACCCTGCCGGGAACGCAACATAACGCCGCGTCGTACTTCACGCGCGGCAGCGGGCACAACGAGAAGGCGCAGTACAGCGAGCGGCCGGAAGATTACATGCACAACATGGACCGTCTGGCGCACAAGTTCGAGGTGATGCGCGGGCACGTGCCCGCCTGCGAGGAACAGCCGCGGTCCGGCGCCGGGGTGGGCATCCTGTGCTGCGGAACCTCGCACTACGCGGCCACGGAAAGCCGCGACCAGCTTGAACGCGAGCACGGGCTGAGCGCGGGCTATCTGCGCGTGCTCGCGTGGCCCTTCCCGGCGGCGGTGAGCGATTTTATCGACCGTCACGAGCGCGTGTACGTCATCGATCAGAATCGCGACGCGCAGCTATTTTCGATGCTCAAGCTGGACGTGACCATCGAGCGCGCGGCCAAACTGCGCAGCATCCGTTACTACAGCGGGCTGCCCATGGACGCGCAGTCGCTGACCGACGAGATCGTGAAGCAGGAGGAATTATGAGCGCCGCCCCGCCGATTGCGAAGAAGTTGAACCGCCTCGATCTGGAGATCCTCAGCTACCGTGGCGGCAAGAGCACGCTGTGCGCCGGCTGCGGCCATAACTCCATCACCGAACGCATCACCGAAGCGTTCTGGGAAATGGGCGTGGAGCCGTGGGGCGTGATGAAGTTTTCCGGCATCGGCTGCTCGGCCAAGACGCCGGCTTACTTCATGAGCGCGGCGTTCGGTTTGAACGCGGTGCACGGGCGCGCGCCCACGGTAGCCACCGGCGCGATCCTGGCCAACACCTCGCTGCCCGCCATCGTCGTCACCGGCGACGGCGACACCGCGTCCATCGGCCTCGGCCAGTTCATGCACATGCTGCGCCGCAACGTGCCGATGATCTACGTCATCGAGAACAACGGCGTGTACGGGCTCACCAAAGGCCAGTTCTCAGCCACCGCCGATTACGGTTCGAAGTTGAAGACCGGGGTCATCAACGACATGCAGCCCGTGGATTGCTGCCTGGCCGGCATCGA
>CAYVPZ010000440.1:0-4746 GCA_964453955.1 uncultured Solibacteraceae bacterium
CACCAGGCGCGACCGGCCGGCTCCCAGAGCGGCCCGCACCGCCAGCTCCCTGCGCCGGCCCAGCGCGCGCGCCAGCAGCAGGCTGGCCACGTTGGCGCAGGCGATCAGCAACACGCACAGGGCAGCGCCGCAGAGCGCCAGCAGCAACAGCCGCGACTGATTGGGCAAATCGTTGCGAAGAGGATACACCGTGGCGTTCACATTCTTGTTGTCCGCCGGATATTGCGCCTTCAGGCGAGCCGAGACCACGGCCAGATCCGCGCTCGCCTGCTCCACCGTCACGCCGGGTTTCAGCCGCGCCACCACATCCAGAAAGTTGTTGCTGCGGTCCTGATAGACCTGCTCGTTCGTTTGCAGCGGCACCCAGAACGTGGCCAGCTTGTTGGGGAAGTGGAAATCGGCCGGCATTACTCCGATCACCGTGCACGGCGTTCCGTTCAGCAGCAGATGCCGCCCCAGCACTCCGGGATCCGCGCCGAAGCGGGTCTGCCACATGCTCCAGCTCAGCAGCATTGTCGCTGGCGCGCCGTCGCGGTCGTCGGCCTCGGTGAACAGGCGGCCCATGGCGGGTTGCACGCCCAGCAGCGGAATCAGACTCGCACTCACCCCTGTGCCTTCAATCCGCTGCGGGTCGCCTTGTCCAACCAGGTTCGCCGACTGGCTTAGATACGCTCCCGTCGCCGTGAAGGAACCGCTCATGCGCTGCCAGTCCCGGTAATTGGCCGGCGAAAGCTCCATCTCGAAGTAGCCCGGCAGCCTCTCCCACAGCTTCACCAGACGGTCCGGCTCGGGGAAGGGAAGTGGACGCAGCAGCACATAGTCGGCCAGCGAGAACGCCGCGGTATTCGCGCCCACGCCCAGCGCGATCACCAGAACCGCGGTGAGCGTGAAGCCCGGCGCGCCGCCCAGCGCGCGCACGGTGTAGCGAAGATCCTGGCGCAGGATATCCAGGTGCGCCGACGGGGCGTTGAGCAGCACGTCGAGCAGCGCACCCGCCCACACTGCCAGGCGCGCGGGCAGACCGCGAGCCCGCGCCAGCCGCGCCGCCAGCACCTGCCGCAGTTCCTCGCCGTATTCGGCCCGAAATGACGACGGGTACAAATGAAGGAGTAGCCGATAGGTGCGCATTAGTGACCTGCCGGGACGAATCCTCGGGCCCGCGCCATGCGCACCAGTTGCCCCAGCCGCCGCGCCTCCGCCTTCGCCACCGCCGTGCCAAAGGGCGTGATGCGGTAGTAGCGGCGGCGCTCGTCGTCCAGCTCCGGCGCGGGACGTTCGCGAGTCTCCACCAGCAGGCCCTGTTCGAGCATGCGCTGGATGGAGCGATAGAGCGTCCCCGCGCTCAGCCGGAGTTCGCCGCCGGTGCGCGCCTCGACGTCCTGGAGGATGGCGTAGCCGTGGCGGTCCTCTTCGGCGACGGCGATCAGAATGTGGAAGGTAGCCGGGGGCAGCGGCAGCAGGGAATCGGGTGCGGGCTCTTTGCTCGTCACACCCCGATTATATCCACTGTGGATATATTGTCAATGGCTATATTGATGGGACCCGCGTCAGCCGCGGGTCCCGCATTCTTACGCGGAGGCCTTCTCCGCCGCGTGCAGAAACTCCACCGTGCGGGCGCGCTTTACCGCCGGGTTCTTCAGCAGCTCCTGCAGCACCGCTTCGGAGACGGACTGGTCCGTGGCAATCACACAAACCGCGTCGGACTGTACAGCCCGGCGGCCCAGCGAGAACGTGGCGATGTTGACGCCGTTCTTCCCCAGCACGCTGCCCACGTATCCGATCACGCCCGGCACATCCTGATTTTGCAGGAAGACCAGATGACCGGCGAGCGGCGCCTCGCAATAGATGCCGTCCACCTGAATGAGCCGCGGCTGGTCCAGCACGACCGCGCCTTCCACCGATACCGTGCCGTGGTCGGTTTCCAGCTCCAGCCGTACCGAGTCGGTGTGATCGGCGCGGTGTTCGTGCACCTCGGCGACGCTGAGGCCGCGGTCGTCGGCAAGCTGCATGGCGTTCACGGTGTTGGTGCGCACTTCAGTCGAGCGGCTCAGCACGCCGGCCACGCCCGCGTTGCGAATCAGCACGGTCTTCTGGTCGGCGATCTTGCCGTGGTAGATGAGCCGCACGCGGCTGGGATTGCCCACGGCGATGTGCGCCGCGAAACTGCCCAGGCGGTCGGCCAGCTCCACGAACGGACCCACCGTGCGGTACTGCTCGGCGGTGAGCGCGGGGATGTTGACGGCGTTGATGGCCACGCCGTTCTTCAGGAACTCGACGAGCTGCTCCACGATGCGCACGCCCACGGTTTCCTGCGCTTCTTCGGTGGATCCGCCAATGTGCGGCGTCGCCACCAGCGTCTCCACGGTGAGAATGGGATCGTCCACGGGCGGCTCTTTCTCGTAGACGTCCAGCGCCGCTCCGGCCACCTTGCCCGCGTCCATGGCCACCTTCAGCGCCTTCTCGTCGATCAGCTCTCCGCGCGCGCAGTTGATGATGCGCACGCCGGGCTTCATCTTCTCGAACGCGGCGGTGGACAGCATGCTCTTGGTCTCGGGCGTGAGCGCCACGTGCAGGGAGATGTAGTCGCTCTCGGCGTAGAGCTTGTCGATGTCCACCAGTTGGATGCCCAGGCTGGTGGCGGTCTGCGAGCTGACATACGGATCGCTGGCCAGAACCCTCATCTCGAAGGCTTTGGCGCGGCGCACCACTTCGCGGCCGATGCTGCCCAGACCGAGGACGCCCAGCGTCTTGCTGCGCACCTCGTTGCCCAGAAACTTCTTCTTCTCCCACTTGCCGCTCTTGGTGGACGCGCTGGCCTGGGGAATGGAGCGGGCCAGGGCCAGCATGAGCGCGAAGGTGTGTTCGGCCACCGAGACGGAATTGCCGCCCGGCGTGTTCATCACCAGAATGCCCGCGGCGGTGGCGGCCTGCAGGTCGACGTTGTCGACACCCACGCCCGCCCGGCCGATGACCTTCAGCTTCGGCGCTTTGGCCAGCACGTCGGCATTGACCTTGACCGCGCTGCGCACCAGCAGCGCGTCGCAGTCCGCCAGATGTTGTGCATATTCCTTGGGATTGGAGACGACAACGTCCCAGCCCGGTTGTTCCTGGAGCAGCTTGACCCCAGCCGGGGCCAGAGGTTCGGCAATCAGTATTTTCATGGATGACCTGCTTCTTTTAATGGCATCGGCGCGAGGCGGCCCTCGCCCTGGAATGAGTCATATCACATTCGCCGCGGCCGAGGGTGCTCGGCCCGCCGCTGGTGTGCGCGTTGTTCCGATTAACGCCGCGGCCTTTGGAAGCAAAGGCCGTCGAGCCGCGCCGGCATACACGTTCTGCAATGCCGCATGGGACGCATCGATATGTTTAGAATAACAGACGAGATGCCCCTCCTCGACCGAATCCAGAAAGACATGGTGGACGCCATGCGCGCCCGCGACGAAGCGCGCCTGAGCGCCATTCGCATGGTCAAGGCCGCTCTGAAGAAGCAGGAGATCGACAGCATGAAGCCGCTCGACGAAAATGCCGAGCAGGCCGTGCTCAACACTCTCATCAAGCAGCGGCGCGACGCGGCGGAGATGTTCCGCAAGGGCGACCGGCCGGAACTGGCGGAAAAGGAGGAGAACGAGAAGAAGCTGATCGAGGGTTACATGCCCGCCTCCGCCAGCGATTCCGACGTCGAGGCGGCCATCTCGGCGGTGCTGGCCGAGACCGGCATCGCTTCGGCCAAGCAGATGGGGCAGGTGATGAGCGCCGTCAAAGCGAAGCTGGCGGGCGCCCGCGTGGACGGCAAGGCCCTCAGCGAGAAGGTGCGGGCGCGCCTGCAATAGCAGGCGCGGTTCGCCACCGCCGGCGTTTCTTAAAGCTTTTTGTGCCGGGTCCGGGTGCCCACAACCCGCTCGAGCACGCGCATCGTGTTGCGCAGGTTCATCGATTGAGCGGACATCTGCTGGCCAGCGGCTGCGGTCTGTTCCGCGACGGATGCCTCGCTTTGGGCCAGTTTCTGCAGCTCCGACGCCGAGCGGCTGATGGACAGAATGCTCTCCGTCTGCGCCATGCCGGACTCGCTGACGCGGGCCACCACAGCGCTCATCTCGGCGCTGGTTCTGGTGATGTCCGCAATGACGGCGGCCATCTGGCTGAGCGTGTCGCGGCCCTGACGAGCACTGGACATGGATTCCTCCACCAGCGCGGCGGTATCGCGCGCCGCCTGCGAACTGCGCTGGGCGAGGTTGCGGACTTCGTCGGCGACCACCGCGAAACCCATTCCCGCCTCCCCGGCGCGGGCCGCTTCCACGGCCGCGTTCAGGGCCAGGATGTTGGTCTGGAACGCGATCTCTTCGATCACCTTCAGGATTTGCGAAATTCGTTCGCTTGAACGGTTGATGTCGGCCATGGAGGCGGTCATCGCCGTGAGTGTCTCCCCGCCCCGGCGGACACGCCCCCCCACGGCGTCCACCAGGTCCGAAGCGTTTTGAAACTGTCCGGTATTCTCGTTGGCCGACGTGTTCAGCCGGGCCGCCTCGGTGGCGGTTCGTTCCACCGCGTGGGCCTGTTCGGATGCACCCTGCGCCAGAGACTGGCTCGCGGATGCTATTTCCGCCGCGGCGCTGGCTATTTGTTCCGACGCTCCCGACAACTCCCTGGCAACTCGGGAAAGCGGCCCGCCAATGGAGCGGACCACGGTGAAGGCCAGCGCCGCGCCCGCAAGCACGATGGCTATCATCAGCGCCGCCGCCCACAGGC
>CAYVPZ010000441.1:0-4745 GCA_964453955.1 uncultured Solibacteraceae bacterium
CGACGGTGTACCGTGGAATTCTCGGGTACGGGCTCAAAGGACACACCCACAAACAGGGTCTGTTCCACATGAGCCACGATCTTCCCATCATGATCTCGGTGGTGGAGAGCGGCGAAAAAATCGGCGAGGCCACGGCGGCGATCGAGGGGATGCTGCAGGACGGGCTGGTGGTGATATCGGACGTGGAGATGACCCGGCTGGTGCGAAGCCGGCCAGGGGAGGACGCCCATGCGGGAACGAACGCCGGCTAAAATCCTGCGCCTGCATTTTTCCGAGCGCGACCGGTATCAGGGCAAGCCGCTCCATGAGGCCATCGTGCGCAAATGCCGCGATATGAACGTGGCGGGCGCCACCGTCTTCCGGGGGTTGGAGGGGTATGGGGAAACAGGCGAAATGCACGAGCGCCACGTGGCGGCGAGCGACCAGCCCATCGTTGTGGTGATCGTGGATAATGAAGAGAAACTCAAGACCTGCGTTCCCGTATTCGAGCAGATGATGACCACCGGGGTAATGGCGATTTCCGATGTCGAAATGATTCGAGTCCGGCGGGAGGCCACCGAAACCGCACATGTTCCATCGAATACTCATCGCGAATGACGGCTCCGACGGAGCGTTGCGGGCGCTGGACGCCGCGCTCGAACTGGCGGTCACGCTGAAAGCTCACCTTTGCATGATCAGCGTTGAGGAAGATTTGCCCAAATACGCCGAAACAATTGGCGAACTCGAGGACGAAAAAGAGGCTGAAGAATCGTATTATCAGAAAGTGGGCGTGCAGGCCCAGGCAAAGGCTTCCTCCCGCGGCATCGAGCTGCCGCACGCGATTGTCGCCGGCCACGAGGTGAAGGCCATCGTCGAATATGCCCGTAAGAACAGCTTCGATCTTCTGGTGGTGGGTTTCACCGGCCACTCCCGGATTTACGAACACATTTGGGGCGGGACATCGCAAAACCTCGCCCGCATGGCTCCCTGCAGTGTTCTTGTGGTGAAGTGAGGGCAGGCGAAAACGCCTGCTCCACGGGCTGCCCGCACTTCACACGGGCTGTTCTCTGGCGCCGATCGCCGCAAGGTCCCGAATCATTCTCTCGCGACGATCGCCGGATACGGATTCCGCGCCGATCTGGCGCCGCAATTGGGCCCGCCAGGCCTCGGCGCGGGAATCGAACAGAATGCGCATCTGCGAAAGCACGCTTCGCACCCATGCCAGAAACAGCCGGCCGAACGACGTGAAGGCGATATCCAGGCGGTCGCCCGTCATCACGTCCAGACGCCGTTTCACGGACAATCGCGCGATTTTCTTTCCCAGAAAAGACCACAAGGGCCGATTTACCGATAATTCAAAGCCGCCCAGATCAATCCGCGGCGTCTCCCGGATCAGCGCCAGAAATTCGTCCCGGCTGGCGGCATCGTCGCCGCCCAGAGCCGCCGCCGTTTTCTGGAGCGCATCCGCCAACTGCCCGGCGAGACGGTGCAGGGCACTCACAATGCGCGATCCGAACTCGGCGGCCACCTCGTTTACCGCGAGCCTGACCGCCGCGGTCTCGCTTCCGCTTTCGCCGCGATCCCAGAATTCGATGAGGCGCGAAGCCGCCCAGGCAATGGCCACCGGCCGCAGGTCCCGGATTTCATCGGACATGGCCAGACAGCGGCTCTCGGCATCCGTGAACAGACCGGCGGCGGACCGCAGCTCTTTCTCGGCGTTGCGGAGCGCTTCGGTATCGGCCGGCGCGACACGATTCCCGGAACGCTGAATCGCCGCCTGCAGCGTTTATTCCAGCGCTTCTCTCAACAACCCGATCTTGCGCTGAATCGATTCCTGGCGAAGCTGCTGATGCTTCTCATATAAAGGCGCGATTTCATCCAGGAACCACGAGTCCAGCAGATGGGCATACGTGTCCATCACGCTGATGGGGTGGACGGGTATTTCGAGGCCGAGCTCGGCGCGCATTTGCCGCGAGACGTAATCGGCCACCTCCCGCTGTTCGTCCGGCCGCAGCAGATCCACCTTGCTCAGCAGGACGCGCGCGGGTATGGCCGCCGCGTTCACCGTACCGATGAGCTGCACGTCGGCCTCTCCCAGGGGCGACGCGGCGTTGATCAGAACGACCGCCAGGTCGCAGCGGGGCAAATACGACTTGGTCTCCTCCGCGCCCGCGGTTGCCAGCGAGCCCAGCCCGGGCGTGTCCACGAACACGATTCCATCGCGCAACCGCGGCGACGGATACTCCAGCGTCAGCCGGACCACTCCCTTCTGATTCGCCGGATTCCCCTGCTCCGTGGCAAACTCGGCGATCCGGTCCGCTGCCAGGACGTTCGTCTGCCCGCCGGCAAAAGAGACGAGGAGACGCGCCGCCGGTCCCCAGACGATGCGCGTGGGAACCGCCGTGATGGGGTTGACACCCACGGGCAGCGCGGCGGCGCCGATGACGTGGTTGAGGAGAGACGATTTTCCGGAGCTTACCTGGCCGAATACGGCAATCTCGAACCGGTCGCTGGAGAGCCGTTCGACAATCGCCGACAAGGCGGTGCGAAACTCGACAAGACCGTGTTCGGTGACGATCCGTTCCAGTTCCCGCAGCAAACCAGTTTTCGCCCCGGCCCGGCTGAGCGCCTCGATGCGCGCGGAGAGATCCTGCGCCGGTCCCTGGGCCAGATAAGTTTCGAGCTGCTGCAGCAGGCCCTGCAATTCCTCGGAGAAACCGTTCAGTTCGGGGATCAGGTGGGCGGGCACCGCGCCGTATCCGCCGAGATGTTGCGGGCTCGACTCCTGCAGCGCGATGCGGATGAACGCCAGATCGACGCGAATAGAGTGAATCGCTCCGAACTGCGGCCCGGGAATGGCAATGCCCAGACCATCGAGAATGCGCTTCATCTGGACGCGGAACCGCGCCGAATAATCCCGCACCATGCGCGCCTGGGCCGGGGTGAAATCGATGGTGTACTTCGGGAACGGCGATCCGGACGATGCCGAGGTCAGCACGCCCTCGCTCTCGGTGAGCAGCTTGTCGGCGTATTGCAGGCTGGCCAGCAGGTGACGCGCGTGGGACTCGTTCAGGCCCGACGGCTGCGGCCGGGCCGCAAAGACATCGTCACCAGCGCTGGGATCGTGTTCTCCTGACAAGCGCGCGCCTCGCAGGAGTCATCTGCCCCGACCATCTGCGCTGCTGGCCGGGGCGGTTAGAGGTGAACTCCAACACCTTTTGAATTGATTATAACGGCAACCCCGGGGCCACCTACGTTGATCGACTGCCGCCGCTGGTGTATGTTGGACGTAGATCGATTCTTTCGGCGGTGGAGTCCGCCACGACCGCCGCTCCGCGCGGCCAATGACTCCTTCGTGATCGGCAAACACCACGACCGCACGGCCATGAGCCGTGTCCAAAACCAAATGCACTCGTAACAGGAGCAATCATGACAGAAATCGTTCGCGTGACCGGACGTCAGATTCTGGATTCCCGCGGGAATCCCACCGTGGAAGCAGAAGTCGAACTGGCGGGCGGAGACATCGGCATCGCCGCGGTGCCTTCGGGCGCTTCCACCGGCGAAAAGGAAGCCGTCGAGCTGAGGGACGGCGACCCCCACAAGTACGGCGGCAAGGGAACAACCAAGGCAGTCGCGAATATTAAGACGGATCTGGCGAAGGCCGTCATTGGCATGGACGCCACCGAACAACGGGCCGTCGACCAGGCCATGCTGGACGCCGACGGCACGCCCAACAAAGCGAAGCTGGGCGCGAACGCGATTCTGGCCGTCTCCATGGCCACCGCGCGCGCCGCGGCCGCGGCCCACAGCATGCCGCTCTACCGGTATCTGGGCGGCGCCAATGCCAGCACCCTGCCGGTGCCCTGCCTGAACGTGCTCAACGGCGGCAAGCACGCGGACAACACCGTGGATTTTCAGGAGTTCATGATAGCGCCGCACAAGGCGCCGTGCTTTGCCGAAGCCATCCGCATGGGCATGGAGACGTTTCACGCCCTGAAGAAGGTGCTGCACGGAAAAGGCTACAGCACCGCGGTGGGCGACGAGGGTGGATTCGCGCCCGACCTGAAGTCCAATGACGAGGCCGTCGAGCTGATCCTGGAAGCGATCACCAAAGCCGGCTACAAGCCCGGCGAGGAAATCTCCATTTGCCTCGATCCCGCCGCCAGCGAGATGTGGGACGACGGCAAGTACGTGCTTTTCAAATCCTCGAAGAAGGCCATCACCTCGGCCGAGCTGATTAAGATCTGGGAATCGTGGGTGGCGAAGTATCCCATCGTTCTTCTCGAAGACGGCATGGGCGAGAACGACTGGGGCGGCTGGCGCGATCTGACGCTGGCGCTGGGCGGAAAGATCGAACTCGTGGGAGACGATATTTTCTGCACCAACCCGCGCATCCTGCAGGAGGGGATTGAAAAAGGAATCGCGAACTCGGTTCTGATCAAGCTGAACCAGATTGGCAGCGTGACCGAGACGCTGGATACCATGGAGCTGGCCGGCCGGAACAATTACAAGTGTTTTGTTTCGCACCGTTCGGGCGAGACCGAGGATACTTTCATCGCGGATCTCACCGTGGCCACCGGCGCCGGGCACATCAAGACCGGCTCGGGGTGCCGCAGCGAGCGCATCGCCAAGTTCAACCAGTTCCTGCGCATCGAGGAGCGGCTGGGCGCCCAAGCGCGGTTCGCCGGGCGCGGCGCCTTCGCTCACTGAAGTTGGATGCCTTGGACACGCGGCGCGTAACGCGGCTGGCGCCGCGTGTCCCCTGG
>CAYVPZ010000442.1:0-4737 GCA_964453955.1 uncultured Solibacteraceae bacterium
AACAAGGAAGCCGATATCCGCAGCGACATCTACGCGCTCGGCATCACGCTGTACGAGATGCTGACGGCGAATACGCCGTTCCAGAGCGACAGCGAGTTCCAGGTGATGTCGGACCACGTGCACACGCCGCCGCCGCCGCCCTCGCGGTTCTTTCCGTATGTGCCGAAGGGAGTGGAGAACGCCATCCTGAAGGCGCTGGCCAAGAACCCGGACGAGCGCTTCCAGACGGTGGAGGAGTTCGGAGCGGCGCTGGAGCGCCCCGACGATTTCGGCGTGGCCACCACGGCGAGCGCCGTCTTTCCGCCACCGCCGCCCTACACTGCCCCGGGAACAGCCATATGGCCGCCGCCCACAACCGTGCCGGTGGCCGGACCCGCGTCCGTTCCTCCCCTGCCGCAGTATCAGACGCCGCCTCCGTATCCTGCTTATCAGACCGCGCCACCCGCACCAATGCCCGCCCCGGCGGCAAAACCCGCGTCGGGTCTGGGGGCTCTGCTGGCCACATGGCCAGGCAAGATTCTGCTGGCGGGCATCACCGCCCTGGTCCTGCTGGCCGCCGGCTGGTTCCTGCTCCGGCCCGCGCCGCCGCAGCCGCTGCCGGGCCCCATGGCCACGCCGGTGTCTCCCTCGCAGGTCATCAATCCGACGCCCAGCTCGGAGCGCGTGAACATCGAGATGAGCAACAACGCGGCCCCCGCCACCCTGCAGGTGCAGACGTTCGAGGTCTCGCCGAACCCGGTTCGCCCGGGACAGCGGGTGACCCTGAGCTGGTCCGTTCCCGGCGCCACCGAAGTGACCATCAGTCCGAAGATCGGCACGGTCCCGGCCGAGGGGAGCAAAGTGATTGGCGCCCGGGCTGATATCCAGTACACGCTGACCGCGAAGGCCGCCGATGGGCGAACGGCTTCGCGAACCGTGAATGTCCTGGTGGACAGCAGCGGCGCCGGCAGTTCGGCTACGGTCGAGCAGGCCAAAGCTCCCGCGCAGACCGCGGCTCCCGCGCAGCAGCCGCCCGTACCGGCGCAACCCGCCGTGCAGACGCCCCCCGTGCAGCCGCCGGCCGTCGTAACCGCGCCCCCTCCACAGCAGATTGCTCCGCAACCTGTGGCACGCGCCAGTCCCGTGATGAACGTCTACCACGATCACGGCGTGCGCAACGGCAACCGGTTCGCATGGCCCAGTTGTTGGGGCCAGTTGCAGATTGGCGGCGGGCGAGTGGTGTATCACGTTCTGGGCACCTCCGATGGACGCCGCGACGATTTTGTGGTGCCGGTTTCCGCGGTGGAGGGAGTCGCGCTCAATCGAATGCCTATTCGGGGCCATGCGGCTTTCCATATGCGCATCAACGGGCAAAGGTTCGACTTCATTCCCGCGTCCGGTCTCCCGATTCAGGATGTGAACGTGATCCAACGATGGCTACAAGCAAAATGATAAGGCGGCCTGGGAGGAGACATAGATGATCGGAACCAGGGTTGCCGGGTATCAAATCGTAGAGAAGCTGGGCGAGGGCGGTATGGGCGTGGTCTATCGGGCCGTGGACCTTTCGCTCGACCGCGTGGTTGCTCTCAAGGCGTTGTCCGCGGAGCTGGCGCAGCACCCCGAACTGGAACAGCGTTTCCGCGCCGAAGCGCGCGCGCAGGCCAGCCTGAACCACGTCAACCTCGCCACCCTCTACGCGTTCCTTGTGGAGGGCGGCTCGGCCTGGATGGTGATGGAATTCATCGAGGGCGAGACCTTCGCCAGCATGATCCAGCGGCGCGGCCCCATTCCCAGCCAGGAGGCCCTTCCGCTGTTCCGCCAGGCGCTGCTGGGGCTCGGCTACGCGCACCGCATGGGCGTGGTTCATCGCGATATCAAGCCTGGCAACATCATGCTGAACCGCGAGGGCATCGTCAAGGTGATGGACTTCGGCCTGGCCAAGGTGCTGGGCAATCGCGGCATGACGCGCACGGGCGCGCAGATGGGCACGGCCTGGTACATGTCCCCGGAGCAGGTGCGGAACCAGGGCGTGGACATCCGCTCCGATATCTACGCGCTCGGCGTCACCCTTTACGAAATGCTCGCCGGCCGCGTGCCCTTTGAAAGCGACAGCGACTATGAGGTGATGACCGCCCACGTGAACACGCCGCCGCCGCCGCCCACGCAGTTCTATCCGTACATTCCGCAGGGCGTGGTCAACGCCGTGCTTACGGCGCTGGCCAAGGATCCCAATGCGCGCTTTCAGACCACCGAGCAATTCGGCGCTGCGCTGGAGGACCCGGAGGGGTATGTCTGGACGCCCGCGGCCGTCGCGATCCCCGGCGTCGCCGCCCTGGGTGCTGTTTCCGTCCCGCCCGTGAGTAAGGCTCCGGTGCGAAGCAATGTGGCCGCCACGGTTGCTCTCACCCGGCCCTTCGAAGTACCACCGCCGGCGCCAGCGCCGAAGCCGGGTTTCGCCTGGACCCTGCCGCGTCTGATGCTGCTCGGCCTCGGCGTGGTGGTTCTCGCCGGCGGCGCTGTGTATTTCACGCTCTACCCGCCGTTTCATGCGAAACCGGAACACGGCACGGCATTGGCTCCTATCACCGGGAACACCGGCCCGGCTAACGGCGCCGGGACCGGGACACAAGTGGAGATTCCGCCCGTGTCGGTTCCGCCGGCCGCGCCGCAAGCTGCGTCAAGCCAAACCTCGACGAGCGCGAGCGCTCAGCCGCCGGCCGCGCGGAATCCCTCAGCCCAACAGCAACAGGCGCCGCAGCAGCAGGCGCCCCCACCGGCTCAGTCTGTGTTGGTGATACCGGCCGGGACCACGGTTGCCATCCGCACCATCGATCCCATCGATTCGAGCACCATCACTCGCGGCCAGAGGTTCTCCGCCAGCGTGGATACGCCGGTATTCGTCGATGGAAACGTGGTGATCCCGCCCGGCGCGAACGCCCAGTTGGAGGCAGTAGACACGACCGCCGCCGGGGCCTTCAAAGGGCGCGCCGCATTGGAGCTGCGCCTGGTGGCGCTGTCGGCCAGGGGACGATTGCGAACCGTAGCCAGCGACCCAATACTCCGCGTAGGTTCCCTGCGCGCCAGGACCGGCGCGGCGGTGGTGGGAGGTGCAGCGGCGGTGGGGGGCGCCATTGGCGGAATCTTCCACAGGAAGAAAGGAGCCGCGGAAGGAGCGGCTGCCGGGGCCGACACGGGCGCCGCCGCCGAAGGCGCGGCTCGCAGCGAGGTGACCATTCCTCCGGGAACGCGCATCGCATTTCATCTGCTCACCGCGGTCCCGATACAGTGACCGGGCCTGTTGTCCTGGTCCACGGCCTGTTTCAGATGCTGGGTGACCCGGGCGCAAAGGATTACTTCCCGACGGGGCGCCTGCTGATCCCCGATCTGCCGGGTTACGGGCGGCATCCGGGAGCGAGCCCGGTTTCGCTTTCGGCCGCGGCCGGCCACGTCCGCACGGAGATGATCGCGGCCGGCTTCGACAGCGCGCACCTTGTCGGCCACTCGGTGGGCGAAGCAGTGGCCGTCCTGCTGGCCCATCGATATCCGGAAATGGTTCGATCAGTCGTCGACGTGGAAGGAAACTTCACGCTCAAGGATGCGTTCTGGTCCCGCAGTATAGCGGAGATGGGCGCGGCCGAGGCGGAGGCGCTGCTGGAAAGCTTTCGCGCGGACCCGGCCGCCTGGCTTTCGCGAAACGGCATCGAGCCCACCCCGGAGCGCATCGCGATGGCCAGCCGGGGGTTGAGCGCGCAACCGGCCGGCACGGTGCAGGCGATGGCGCGCTCGGTGGTGGAGGCCACCGAGAGCCCGGTCTATCTGGATAACGTGCGGCAGATCCTCGATCGAGGCACTCCCTTTCACCTGGTGGCCGGCGAACGTTCGCGCGACTGCTGGGACGTGCCCGGTTTCGTTGCCGCCCGCGCCGCCAGCATGACCATCCAGCCCGGAGTGGGGCACCTGATGATGCTGGAGAACGCCGCGGAGTTTTTCGGCATTATCGCCGGACTGGTGTCCGGAATCTGATTTGCACACCGCCTCCGTTGCGCATAGACTTGTCTAATACCGTTTTTGTTCCTCGCCCCGTCGCGAAGTAACCCAGCCGTTCCTGGCGCCCCGTCATACGCTCGAACCGACAAAGGACCTGGCATATGAGTCAAGCTGCAAGCGCGCGCCTGGACGCCCACTACGTACTCACCATGGAAGAAATCGGCAACCTCACCGCGGAGGGCGGCCAGCCGGCCGAAACCCTCATGAATGTCGTCGCGTTAATCGCCCGGCGATTTGACACCGACGTTTGCTCGGCCTACCTGCTGGAGCCGGACCGCGCCAACCTGGTGCTGGCGGCGACGCTCGGCCTGCGCGCCTCCTGCATCGGCTCGCTGCGCATGGCTCTGCATGAAGGGCTGGCCGGCTTGGTGGCGGAGCAGGTGCGCCCGGTGGCCGTGGAACAGGTGAAGAACCATCCGCGGTTCAAGTATTTCGGCGAGGCCGGAGAGGATGCGTACCAGTCGTTCCTTGGCGTGCCGCTCATTGATCAGGGCGTGCTGCAGGGCGTGCTGGTGGTGCAGACCATCGAGTCGCGCGCTTTTCGCGCGGACGAAGTGGAGATGCTGGTGGATGCCGCCGCGCAGGTGGCGCCGGTGGTCAGCGAGGCGCGCACGCTCGACCGCTTTATCGCTCCCGTTCAGGAGCGGCTCTGGAAGCTCGCCCGCAACCTGTGGTGGAGCTGGGATCACGATTCCGTCGGCTTGTTCCGGG